>NZ_QVID01000001.1:2100000-2255088 GCF_003413745.1 Marixanthomonas ophiurae
TTTGGTAAACACATCAAAGAAAAAACAGTCTGTAACCGATTTTGTACGGAAGGGGCTTGTAGTATTTCAATTCGCTGCTTCCATTATTTTAATTATTGCCGTTACCATCATATTTCAGCAAATGGATTTTATTAAAAACAAAAAGCTAGGCTATAACCCCAATGGTGTTGTTGCTCTTTCTGTAAAATCTGCTGAAAGCTATCAACAAGTTCAGCAAGCTATCAACGATCTAAAACGACAAACGAATGTTGAAAGTGTTTCCGCGGTACAATCCATACCAGGTGACAATGAAAGTGGTCGATCTGTTCGAAAATTGAGTACCGATGCAACCGGAATGCCAATAAGCAGTTGCCGTACGGATGGCTCTGTTGTAGAAACTATGCAGCTTAACTTATTGGCAGGTAATTCGCTGCCTGAAAGCATTGTCAAGGGCGACTCTATCGTGTATACATTGATAAATGAAAAAATTTCTCAATATCTAGGCTTTAAAACACCCGAAGAAGCTATCGGAAAATATATTAATACCGAGTTAGGTGATAAATCTATTGTTACTGGGGTAGTGGAAAATTTCAATTATAATTCTTTGAAAGAAGATGTTGGCGGATATATGTATTACAAATCCAATAATGCTCCAGAATCTATACGCACGCTATTAGTTAGATATAAAACATCGAACCTTTCAGAGTTTATGGGACAACTACAAAAAAACTTTACCAATAATTTACCAAATACCGCTTTTGACTATCAATTTTTAGACACTCACGTTGCAAGTTTATATACTTCGGAAGAAAAAACAGCAGAAACAGCAACCGCTTTTTCTCTATTAGCCATTTTTATTGCTTGCCTAGGTTTATTCGGTTTAGCCGCATTTACAGCTGAAGCGCGCACTAAAGAAATTGGTATTCGTAAGGTTTTAGGAGCCAGTATTTCTGGGGTAACTGGCTTATTGACGAAGGATTTCTTAAAGTTGGTGTTAATTGCCTTTGTAATTGCAGCTCCAGTTGCCTATTGGTTAATGAACAAATGGTTACTTGATTTCGCCTATCGTACAGAAATTAATTGGTGGGTATTTGCGGTTGCAGGGATCCTTGCAGTTTGCATTGCTCTAATAACCGTAAGTTTCCAAGCCATAAAAGCAGCCATTGCAAACCCGGTAAAAAGTTTACGAACGGAATAATTTTCATCAATCAAAAAGTGAATAGTTATGTTTAGGAATTATTTTAAAATCGCCTTACGGAACCTTTGGAAAGATAGAACTTTCACGGTTCTAAATATTATTGGCTTAACAACAGCCTTTGGAATTGCTTTTTTATTAAGCACATATGCTTTATTTGAATTATCATACGATAAATTCCACGAAAATAAAGGCTCCATTTATCAAATATATACTACCTCTCAGACCCCAAAAGGGCCAGAATCTAGTGACGCTAATCCTATTCCTTTTGCAGCTGCCTTAAAAAGTGAAGTTCCCGGTGTAAAAAAAATAACGCGTTATGCAACTGGTGGACCACTTCTTACCTATAAAAATAAAACCCTAAGCATAGGTTCTTCTTGGGCAGATCCAGAATTTTTTGAAATTTTTTCCTTTCCTATTTTAGAGGGTAATAAAAAGAATCCAATAGAAAGATCAACAGTTGCTCTAACAGAAGAATCAGCAAAGAAAATATTTGGTAGCGAAAAGGCCATCGGCAAAACCATTAGTATAAAACGTGATGGTAAAGAAACGCCTGTAACGGTATCAGCAATTTTAAAAGACTTTCCTGAAGCAAGTTCTTTACGTTTTGGAGCGATTTTTAATTTTATGGATTTACCTGATTCATTCTACAAAAGCAAAAAGGATCGTTGGGACGCACATAATCATCCTGTTTATTTACAATTAGCAGAGGGTATTTCTCCCAAAAAATTTGAAAAATCTACGCAAGAATTTTCAACGCTTCATTTTACAGATGATATAACAAATGCTAAACGAGATGGTGCGAAACCAAATACTGAAGGCCAATACAGACAGATACACCTTTTGCCATTTGAGGATGTTAGTTTTGCAGATTTAAACGCCGCTGAGGTAAAAGTTAGTAAAACGCTACAATATGTGATATTGGGTATAGCGCTTCTCATCTTATTTATTGCAAGCATCAATTTTATAAATATGAGCATTGCTAAAGGCTCACAAAGACTTCGTGAAATCGGGATGCGCAAAACTTTAGGAGCCGGAAAAACGCAACTGTTCTTCCAATTTTGGGGAGAAAGCATCTTAATTTTTAGTATCGCGGTAATTTTGGGAGCATTATTGGCTTTTTCATTACAAAATACTTTTCAAACTTTATTTCGCACTAGTGCATCATTTGAGTTAGTAGCAACACCAACAATTATAATTGGTCTAATTATATCCTTATTACTTATAACACTTATTGCTGGTGGATATCCTGCTTTTTTAATGAGTAAACTAGGCACTCTCCATGCACTGAAAGGAAAACTGGAGACTTCGGGCAGAAACCGAGTGCGCAATGCACTTATTGTAGTGCAGTTTGGTATTGCCATTTTACTTATAAGTAGCACGTTAGTATTGCGAGAACAATTGAATTACATGAGAAATAAAGATCTCGGGTTTAATAAAGAACAAGTAATCGCATTTCCATTAAAAACTAAAAAGAACCGTAAGCAGTTGTTGCAATTGATGCGAGATGAACTTTCAAGGAAACCTAATATTTTGAGTGTTACAGCTTCAAACAATATTTTAGGTCTTGGAAAAGACGGTAGTACTTCTACAAGTGTTATGGGTTTTGAATATAAAGGCCGTGAAGTAAAAACAAACCTGCTTTTTGTGGATTATGATTATCCACAAACATTAGATATGTCACTGTTGCAGGGAAGATCCTTTAAAAGAGAATATGCAGCAGACAGTCTTTCGGTAGTCATAAATGAGGCGATGGTAAAAGAATTTGGAGAAAAGGACCCCTTAAACATTCGGTTTGTTATAAATGATTCTCTTCAGTTTTCTGTGATAGGGGTGGTCAAAGATTATAATTTTCAAAGTATGAATAAGTCTATTGAGCCAATGAGCTTTTTTATGAATTCAAAAAAACCAATGTATCACGCTTATGTTAAGGTTGCGCCAGATAATTTATCCCAATCGTTTAATACTGTAAAAGCAGCTTGGGATAAGGTTGAGCCAGATACAGAGTTTTTAGGCTCCTTTTTAGATGAAAATATAGAAAGGACCTTAGCAAAGGAGCGGACCATGACAACGATGATTTCTAGTGGTTCTATCTTGGCAATAATTTTAAGTTGCATAGGTCTCTTTGCTATTTCATTACTGGTTGTTTCGCAAAGGCAAAAAGAAATTGGCATACGGAAGGTAGTTGGTGCCAATGTATCGACCATTGCCCTTTTACTGACCAAAGATTTCTTAAAACTCGTAGGCATTGCTTTTATCATTGCCACACCAATTGCTTGGTACGCTACGTCACAATGGCTTCAAGATTATGTGTACCGCATTAACTTGACTATTTGGATTTTCTTAGCAGCAGGTGCCATAGCCTTGATAATTGCTATGTTGACCATAAGTTTCCGAACGATACAGGCTGCTTTAAAAAACCCGGTTGAGAGTTTGAAAACAGAGTAATTCCTCATCTGCCCTCGCCGGCATCTCATCCAAAGTGGAAAAAACTGTTGAAAATTGAATAAAAATACTAAAACCAAAAACAAAAATTATGACACGATTAATTCTATATGTAACAACGCTCACCTTATTATTTATTGAAACCGTTTTTGCTCAAGATGTAAAAACGGTGACTCATTTTCATAAAGTGATTATAAGCCCTCACATACAAGTTACCTTGGTTGAAGGGATCGAAGAAACTGTAAACATTGAAAGCAATAAGGTAAACGATGATAAACTCAATATTGAAGTGAATGGCAATACCCTTCGTATCTATCTGGAAGATGCTAAAGAGGTTACCAAGAGCGAAACCGTTTACGAGAATGGAGTAAAAATGAAGCGTCCCATATACAAGGGAACCATCGTAACCGCTATTATTACCTATAAAATGTTGAACGATATTTCAGTTCGGGGAGAAGAAACCCTTGTTTGCAAAAGTATTTTAAAAGGAGATGATTTTGATTTAAAAATTTATGGGGAATCCCAAGTATATCTAAACGATGTGAATCTAAAACAACTGCACACAACTATTTATGGAGAAAGTATACTAGAGATTAAATCCGGAACCATTCAAAGTCAAAAATATACCGCTTACGGTGAAAGTAAAGTAAATGCCATGGCTATAGCAAACGAAGAAACCAAAATCACAGCATACGGCGAAGCGGAATTTAAAATTAATGCTTCGGAAAAAATTAAGATCACATCCTATGGCGAAGCCTCCCTTGAATATAAGGGAGATGCCAAAATAAATAAGGGCTTGAATATAGGTGGTGTAAAAATTAGTAAAATGTAATAATCTTAGGTTTTGTAAGAAATGGACTTTTTCTTAAAGTAAAAATCATGTTTAAAAATTATTTTAAAATCGCGTGGCGGAATAGTATAAAAAGCAAGAGCACTTTCTTGATCAATGTGTTTGGACTGGCCATAGGTATTACTACTTGCCTACTGATAGCCTTGTTCGTATTTCACGAATTGAGTTATGATACATTCAACAAAAAAGCAGACCGCATTGTTCGTGTGGTGTTAAATGCTAAAGTGAACGGAGAACAAATAAAAGAAGCACTAGTGATGGCGCCGGTAGCCAAGGCATTAAAAAACGAACTGCCCGAGGTGAATGACGCTACGCGACTTTCAACGTTATTAAACCCCCATATAATCTATAAAAATACTGCGTATCGGGACAGTAAAATTGCCTATGTAGATCCTAATTTCTTTGATGTTTTTACGCTTTCCATTGTTGAAGGAAATGCTAAAACACCTTTAGATCAACCCAATAGTGTAATACTAACTACTAAAGAAGTAAAAAAGTACTTCGGAAATGAAAACGCAATAGGAAAGGTTCTGCGAGTGGAAAATTACGACCGCGAATTTACAGTCACAGCGATTATGGAAGGAGTACCAAAAAACTCACATTTTCATTTTGATATGTTTGTCTCTACAGTGGGTTATGCACCTGCTGAAAACACATCTTGGATGGAATCTGAATTCTTTACCTATTTGTTATTACAAAAGGGAACGAACATCGAGGCTTTGGAAGCTAAAACTCCACCTATGGTTGAAAAATATATGGGGCCACAAATGCAAGAACGTATGGGAATGACATTCTCAGAATTTTCAAAAAACAATACAATAGGGCTGTTACTTCAACCTTTGACTGACATTCATTTAAAATCTGATTTTTCAGGAGCATCGCAATTGGAACAAGGTGGAGATATTACATACATCTATATTTTTAGTGCCATCGCGCTATTTATGTTATTGATTGCTTGTATAAACTTCATGAACCTCTCCACAGCCTCCGCTTCAAAAAGAGCCAAAGAAATTGGCATCCGAAAAGTATTGGGATCCAACAAGAAACAACTGCGACACCAGTTTTTAATGGAGTCTTTTATAACGACCCTATTGGCAACCATTTTGGCAATTGCAACTTTTGTCCTCGTTTTGCCTTCGTTTAATACGCTTTCTGGCATCGAACTAGACATAAACCACCTGTTTACGCCTGCTGTTGGTATATCTCTTTTTGCAACCGTTATTGTTATCAGCTTTTTAGCAGGTGGATATCCGGCATTTTTTCTTTCATCTTTTAAACCCATTGCCGCGCTTAAAAGTAAATTTTCAGGCGCAGGGAATAGCAAAGGGGTTAGAAGCGGATTGGTCGTTTTTCAGTTTGTTATTTCGGCGGGGCTTATTTTGGCAACTTTGGTGGTATATCAACAGATGGAGTTTATTCAGAATAAAAAGCTCGGTTACGATAAGGATCAATTACTCGTTTTAAGGGAGTCTTATTTATTAGGTCAAAACGAAGCAGCATTTAAAAACGAGTTATTGAACGATCCACGAGTAGCACAAGTTTCACAATCTGCTTTCGTTCCTGCAGGAGATACAGATACTAATATGTCGCCAATATTTGTGAAAGATAAATTGATAAGAAGAATGTCTGTCTATAATGTGGACGACCAATATA
The DNA here is from genome assembly GCF_003413745.1 of Marixanthomonas ophiurae. Taxonomy (NCBI): domain Bacteria; kingdom Pseudomonadati; phylum Bacteroidota; class Flavobacteriia; order Flavobacteriales; family Flavobacteriaceae; genus Marixanthomonas; species Marixanthomonas ophiurae. Next base: position 2,106,123 of record NZ_QVID01000001.1, read on the forward strand.
TTCCTACCATGAAAATGGAATTAGTCTCGGGGCGTAACTTTTCAAGAGAGTTTGGAGTAGATTCAACCAAAGTTATTATTAATCAACAAGCGGCCAAAATACTCGGTTTTGGAGATGAAGTTCTGGGAAAAGAAATAAGAAAAGGAAGTGATAACGGCGGTGAAATTCTAACAATTGTAGGAGTGGTTAAAGATTTTAACTTTAGATCCCTTCATCAAAAGATTGAACCTTTAATCATGTTGAACAAACCATACGGAGGTCTTATTGTTCGCACTAAAACAGGAGATATGTCCGCTTTAATTGAAAAAGCAAATTCGCTTTGGTTAGGGTTTAATTCCACAGAAACATTTAACTACACTATACTGGACGATTCGTATAATCAAACTTATTTAAAGGAGCACAAAATGGGAACCATCCTGATGCTTTTTGCAATCCTCACCATTTTTGTTGCTTGCCTTGGGCTATTTGGACTAGTAACTTACACAGCAGAACAGCGATTTAAAGAAATTGGAATACGGAAGGTTTTGGGTTCGAGTGTCGTTCAAATAGTAGGCTTGTTGACAAAAGACTTTCTAAAACTCATTATGATTTCATTTTTAATTGCATTTCCATTAGGGATTTACCTTATGAATAAATGGCTTCAAGATTTTGCCTATCGCATTGAAATTAAATGGTGGATAGTTGGCTTGGCTGCACTAATTACTACTGCTGTTGCTTTTATCACTATTGGTATTAAAAGTGTAAAAGCCGCCAGTGCAAACCCAGTAAAAAGCCTTAGAACGGAATAACAAAATTAAACCTCAAAGCTATATTCTTCGGAATAAAAATTATAAAAAAAATAAAACAATATGTTACTACAACTTAATCACATTTACAAATGGGTCAACCAAGGCGGAAGACGCGTTTTTTTACTTAATGACATCAGCCTAAGCGTTGAAGAAGGTGACTTTATCACCATTATGGGGCCTTCCGGTTCCGGTAAATCAACCTTGCTCAATGTTATCGGGATGCTCGATGGCTTTCAGGAAGGGGAATATGCTTTTCTGGATGAACCGGTGCACAGCTTGAAAGAAAAACACCGCTCTAAACTGTATAAAGAATACATTGGCTTTGTGTTTCAGGCCTATCACTTGATCGAGGAGCTTACGGTTTATGAAAACATAGAAACGCCGTTATTGTACAAAAACGTAAAATCGGCAGAACGGAAAGCCTTGGTGGCCGATATGCTGGACCGGTTTAATATGGTGGGCAAAAAAGATTTGTTTCCTAGTCAATTAAGTGGCGGGCAACAGCAATTGGTCGGTGTCGCCCGTGCCTTGATCGCCAAACCAAAGCTCATCTTAGCCGACGAGCCAACGGGAAACCTTAACTCTAAACAGAGCGAAGAGATTATGCAACTGTTTAAAGAGCTCAACGAGGAAGGGGTGACCATAATCCAAGCAACCCATTCTGAAACTAATGCAGCGTACGGTTCGCGCATTGTGCATCTTTTAGATGGAAGACGAGACCGCAAGTAGAAAACCATTCATCAATCACCTATATTATGATTTTTAAATTTTCCATAGCACTATATTTTGCAACCACCTTATTTCTTTTTGCACAAACGGAAGAAAGAACGCCACACACGCTGAAGGAATGCATCAATTTGGCGATAGAAAACAACCTTGACCTTAAAACGACCCGGCTGTCTAAAGAGACCCGGGATGTGAATTTTAAACAAAGTAAAAATGCGTTACTGCCCAACATTAACGGGTCCTATAATTTGGGGATTACAAATGGGCGGAGTATCGATCCCTTTACCAATGGTATTGTAAACCAAGAACTCACTTTTTCAAACGCTGGTCTGGGGCTGGATGCAGTGGTTTTTAATGGTTTTCGGCTTTTAAACAGTTGGAAACAGGCAAAATTGAACCTCGAATCTGCCGAAATGGAAGTAGAAGCTGCCAAACAATCGGTGATCCTAAATGTAACGTTGACGTATTTACAAGTGTTAAACGCACAAGATTTGGTTAAGCTTGCTGAATCCCGTTTAAAAACGACCCAAGGGCAATTGGACAGGTTAAAAAGCCTATATGAAGAAGAAACAGGAAACCCAGCAGAATATCGTGATCTCCAAGGCCAATTGGCGGAAGATGCTTCCAACATTGCCGAAAGTAAAAACACACTTGAAACCGAACTAATCAACCTGAATACACTTGTTAATACAGAGGAGGCTATTACAGTCGCCCCCTTAAATGTACAATTGAATTTTGAAGGATATAATTATACGGCACAAGAGATTTACGAAAAAGCACTGCAGGTATTTCCCACGGTTAAAGCGAGCGATTTAAGCTTGGAAGCTGCCAAAAAAGGGATAGCCGTAGCACGGTCCCAATACATACCAGAAGTAAGCCTGTTTGCCAACTTGAACACGAATTACTCCAGTGCTGCACGGCTTTTTAACGAAACGGGAAGGAGTATTGTGGAAACTGGTGACTTTGTAACCATAAACAATCAAGATTATTCGGTCTTTACGGAGGAGTCTAATTTTACTAGCGATAAAATCCCGTATCGCGATCAGTTTGACAATAATTTGAATTCTTCAATAGGAATTTCAGTAAACGTTCCCATTTTTAATGGGTTTAGGGCTAAAAACAATATGGCCCTCGAAAAAATTAAAAAAGAAGAAGCCCAAACAGCTTTGACCCAGACCAAACTGGATCTTCAGCAGTCCATAAAACAGTCGTATAGTGCGATGCAGACAGCTTTTCAACGATACAATTTGTTACAGGATCAAGTAAAAGCATACAAAGAGTCTTTCCGAATTAATGAAATTCGGTTTAACAATGGCGTTTCAAATAGCGTGGACTATATAATCAGTAAAAATAACTTGGACAACGCTCAAACCAATCTGGCAAATGTAAAATATGAATATGCGCTTCGTGTAAAAGTTTTAGAGTATTATCGAGGAAATATTTAAAAATTTATGCGCTTTATTATAAAATTTTTGGACATAGTTACAAAGCTTCCGATTTTTAAAAGGCTTGGCCCGTTTATTTCCTGGAAAAGTCAGAAACCGGGCGAACTTAGTATAGACATCTCAATTTACACCTATAAAGATCAGCGTCTATTGATTATATTAATTAATTCACTCAACTGATTGTCAATATCTTTTAAAACTTGTGTTTCATCTGCTGAAATTACAATTTCTGAATCGTTCCATTTCCATCCAAGGTTTTTCCATTTCTTTGAAATGACAACATTGTGGATACTTTATCCCTAATATTTGAATTTTTCAAATGGAATTTTCTTGAATTACCACTTGAACCATCCGTTGTTTTTCCCACTATTTTTACATTTGGCAACCCTTTAAATGCGCTCGTAAAGACAGTTGCTGCGCTAAAGCTATTTTCATTAACCAAAATATAAATTGGTTGCGTATATAAATTCTTTCCATTATGTAAAACCATATAAAGCGGGGCACTAAATTTTGAAGTATCAAATCTTTTTTGAAGCTCGAAATTGCTATTGAACTGATTTATTGCGTTTTTGTCGTTGTCTGTCAATTTCTCAGAATTATAGCTATATAGATCACCGTCCCTGGTTTTTGCTTTCCATTTTGTTTGTCCTTCCCAGAGAGGTGGGAAGGACACTCCATTTTAATAAGAAATCGTGAACTGAGCTTTGCTACATCTATCTTTATGTACTTACTTATTGTACACTTTTAATTATTTTTTGTAAATAAAAATTCGCTTCCGTTTTGCTTTATAAGCATTGTTTTGTTTTCGGGTTCAAATTCTAATCTCACCCCAGCTTGCGTAAACGTAAAAACATTCTCATCAATTACCTCTAGCGGAAATTTCGGTTGACCCGTTACTTGTGCTATTAAAGTATTGCCCTCTTTTGTAATTGTAAATTTTGGTGGTATTTCTTTACTTGAATACGTTCCTAAATATTTGTCCAAATCTTCGGAGGTGATTTTTATTTTATGAAATTCTGGCAATTCATATGACTTGTTATGAAAGGTATTTGAAATAGAAAGTAATATTTTTTTTTGGGAATAATTTAAACCATTGGAGGTCATAGAGATGGCTAGCTTATCTTTGGGGAAGTATATTGTGAAAGAACGAAATCCATCAATACCACCAGTGTGCCCGAAATTTAGTTCGTCCAAATATGAAAATTTGAACATACCAAAGCCATAGTCATTCTCTATAGTTTTCATTGTCTCAAGGCTCTTTTCAGAAACAATGTTACCTAAAAAAAGTTCTTCGATAAAGAGATTCAAATCAGTTGGATTGGAAACTATTGCACCAGCACCTTGAGGGATAGATAAATTTGTTTCAGGTTCTAACTTCCATGTACCCAAGTAAGAATAAGAATTACTTTCACCATTCTCTACATTGATTTTATCCCCATAGTAAGTATTTTTTAATCCTAAAGGTGCACTAATTTTTTTGTTCAGTAACTCACTAAATTGGATCCCATAAATATCTTCTAGGATGAATGTCAATAATACATAATTCGAGTTACTGTAATTACTTTTTTCGTTGGGCTCAAATACACTCTTACCATTAGAAATTTTTGAAAGCATGTCTTCTCTGGATTGATTTTGTGTGTTCCATTCCAAATAATCTTTTTCACTGGTAAAATCATGTACACCGCTACTATGATTCAATAGGTTTTTGATAGTAATTTTACCTGAATTTTTAATGTTTGGAAAATAGGTTTCAATAGTTTGATTTAATTTCAGTTTTTGTTCTTCAACTGCTTTTAAAACTAGTGTGGCAGTAAACATTTTTGAAATTGATCCTATTCTATATTTAGTGAATTTATCAGCCTTGATATTTTGATCAATACTTGCAGAACCTATCGATTTTTGATAAATAGATTTTTGATCTTTGGAGACTGCTACACTCCCCATAAACTTATCGTTTTGCCCCAATAGTGATAGTAGGCTGTCTAATTTTTGGGTGTTGAAAGATTGTGAGAAACCAATGGTTGTCCAAAGGATTAAGATTATACTTATTATTGTATTTTTCATAGTATTATTTATTATTGATTTTACGTTTTAATCTTACTAATAGAGTTATAAGTAGGTAAAAGACAATTATGGATAAAAGCATGACAGGAATAAACCAATGACCCAATACTTCATGGGTTTGTGTGCCTTCAATATAGCCTGGGTTAATTCTTCCCAAGGCTTGAAAATGGTTTCCATCAAAGAACAATCCTGTTTCTACCGGATTCGTGAGTTTAGAATAAATAAGGAAGACAAATCCAAAAAGCATCAAATACAGCACGAAAAAGATAATATAGGACATACCGTTAGTGATATTTAGTGCCAAGGCTTTAACCATATGCAACGGGTTAAAGGTACGGATGGCTTGTTCCATTTTTTTATCCGCAACCAGTGGTTTTAACACCTCTTCGGGACTACCGAGCTTCTCTAGTACATCCAATAAGCGATCTATTTCGTTTGTATTAACATTTTGCTGAAGACCTTCATAAATATGGCTGTTGAATTCCATCAACACTTCTTTCTGGTCCTCTTTTGGCAGCCCTTTTGTAACGCGATTGATGCGTTTTAGGTAATCTTGGTAGATTCTTTGGGACGGCTTTTCATTAAATCTTATTTTCTCTATGTTCATTTTGTGATTTTTTTTATGGAAGAAGTAAGGGTATCCCAATAGGTTTGCATTTCAGAAAGAGTTTGTTTTCCTGTTTTGGTAAGACTATAATATTTTCTTGGAATGCCACTTTCTTGCTCTACCCATTTTGATATGACAAGTCCCTCTTTTGCCAAACGGTTAATTAGTGGATAAAAAGTTCCTTCAGCGATTTCGATAGTGGTTTTTTCCTTTATCTCTTCGATAAATTCATAACCATAGAGCTCTTTATTTTTTAGGACATTCAAGGCAATAAAAGTTAAGGTTCCTTTTTTTACCTGCGATTCCCATTTTTTTATAAATGATTTATTCATAAAACAAATGTATAACAAAATACATAGTAATACATAGTACATAGCTATATTTTTTAAAACTTAGTAATTTTTTTTAATTAGTTCATTGTAAGTCAATGAATTAATTTTAATAACTAAAAAGCTTGGGTACCACTTTAAAAGCTTTCGGTTTTCATTCTCATAAATATTTTCAAATTAAATCATTATTACATCTTGCCTTAAGAGGATGATTCGTTTTCATAAACCGATCAGCACATTACCACTCCTTTTCGCTAAAAAGCTACATGTCGGGTAAAGAGCTTCCCTACAAAAGTCTTGGACATCATCCCCAATTTCTACTTTCCATTCCGCTAACCCGATCCGCTATGCTGGAAAGCCTGTCCTGAGCGCAGTCGAAGGACTTCATTTCCAATCCGAAATCGTGAACGGAGTCCACTAAATCGGAATTCCATTTAATCATTTGGTGCCACTTCCAATTTTATTGTACTTCACAAAAGTCTTTAGAAATCCTTCCGCACCCTCGCTTCCCTAACCTTTTTTTGCCAGCAAAACATCAACATTTTGAACTTGAACAGACTGCATAAACCGTTGCGCTGCGCTTCACTTTTTATAAGTCCTTATCAATTCAAAATCTTGAAACTGTATCAGCAACAAAAAAAGGTAACAGCGAGAGCGCTATGGGAAGTAAATCTAAAATGAAACTTATGAAATCTTATAAAAACATACAAAAGGAAGCGGCACCAAAAAAAACAAAAAAGGAAAACGCTCAAGATATAATAAGTAAATCACTTCAAAAAAATATAACAATAAACTGTCTGAATGGTTCGGATAGCATTTTAATTAATATTTAAATCTTTTATTATGAGTACTTTAAAAAATCACGTATAGTTAATCGGAAACGTTGGACAAGAACCAACCATTACAAACCTTGAAAACGGTAAGAAGGTAGCCCATTTTTCACTCGCAACTAATGAGTATTACAAGGATGCCAAAGGCCAAAAGCAAACAGAAACCAATTGGCATACGATTGTAGCTTGGGGCAAGACTGCCGAAATCATTGAAAAATATGTAGGCAAAGGAAAGGAAGTAGGCGTTACAGGGAAATTAAAATCCCGAAGCTACGAGGACAAAGACGGTATCAAGCGATATGTTACCGAAATTGAAGCAAATGAAATCCTTTTACTGGGAAGTAAAAACGACAAGTAGGATTTTAAAAAGTAAAGAGGGCGTAACCGTCAAAAGATGCGCCCCCTTTTTTCATTATTAACATAACAATAAACAATAGAAACAATGAAAGTACAAGTTAACGAAATCAAAGAGGGATTGCAACACTTTCACGGTTCTGAAATGTTCTACCAAATCCCATTACTGAAAACCCGTTTTACCAACGGACTTAAATATTTGGCAGAAGCTGCGGAATGTTTTTGGCTCATTACAGACGTTTCCGTTTTTGCAAAGAGCCTAATGGATAAAAGTTATTTTATAACTATCGACTTTAAAAGGTTACCCAAGCAAAAACAGAATTATACTGGGTATGAAGCAGAAATAACATACAGCGATGGCAACGGGAAAATTTTTGCAAAACACGGTTATCGTGCAACCGATTTTCCATTGGACGAATTACGGTTATTTTTTATCGATAATACGTTGATGTTACCAAGCGAGTATTAAAAATACAAAGCTATGGTATATCTAAATTTTACAGACTTGAGCGAAGAAGCTCAAAATCGACTTTTAGAAAATTCTAAAAAAGATGTGGAACGAAAATTTGGCGATAGTATTCATAAATACGTAAAAGAAAATTATACCTGTTTTGAAACGATGATTGAGGAAGTAGCACTTCGGAATCTATATTCCTATAAATACGTATTCAATATATAATTTTAAATATTAAATACCCAAACACCTCTGAATTTTTAGGGGTGTTTTTGTGTGTGATTAATGTTAAGTCAAGAAAAAATTGTATCTTTAATTTGCTAAAATACAACATACATAATTTTATATAGCTATCCATTTTTGACTTTCGCTGATAGCTGTATCCATCTATTTTTTACATATCGGAATTTGAATAATTCCGAAACAGGCAATCGGCTTTTTTGGCCGGGTTGTATGAAATTTTTGTCCCGCTCGCGGGACGAAAATGGAATAGCAAGAGGGTAACACGCGATGCGGTGTTACGTGTTCCATTTTCGGTTTAATTCATTGATTTTTAAGTAATTAAAAATAAATTAAATTTTTTAATTTCTACAATTTGCGTCAAATGGCTTGAAAACGCCAGTAAACAGGGATGGATTTACGTCAAATCTTCAAAAAAGCGAAAGAAAATGGATTCATTCATCACTATTAGGTTCAAACGAAAAACTGCCAAACGTTTTCAGAAATTTTCAAAAACACACTTTAAGACCCATTCCGAGGCAATGGAAGCCATGCTTGATTTTTTCTTCTACAATGAGATTTCCCCAAAAGAAAAGCTTGGACCCACCGGACGTACCATGGAAGCCAAACTCTTAAAAAGAATTAACGCCGTCATTGCCATAATCAGAGATATAGAAAAGACGCAGACCAAACCCACAGTGGCGATGCTTCAGTCTCTTTTTAAAATCGATGAACCTAAAAAGAAGCCCCTGATGCTGGAAAAGAAATTTACTGAAGAAAAGAAGCAAGTCCGTTTTCGGGAAAAACATAATTCAAATAACCAATTATAAATAGTTGTGCCATGTACATCACAATCACCCCTCAAAAACTAGGTAGCAAGTACGCACAAAGTTCAGCGGATTTTGTGGGGTACTTGGAAAAGGAAAACCAAGGCTTGAAGCAACAGGAAATGGAACACTTTTTTAATCAATACAGCGATGAGATACCTGCTGAGGAAGTGGTAAAAGAAATTGATGGTAATACCGCTAAGCTGAAAAAGAAGGAACCCAAATTTTATTCGATTACCGTTAGTCCCTCTAAGTATGAATTGAACCGATTGCAGAACAATAGCCAAGATTTAAAAACCTACACCCGTGAGCTGATGAAGGACTATGTCGCCAGTTTCAATCGGGAAATCAATGGACGAGCCATAACCATCGATGAAATAAAATACTATGCAAAAATTGAATACCAACGTACCTTTAAAGGAACGGATAAAGAGATACGGGAAAACCAACCCTATGCTACCAAAATAGTACAACTAAAAAATAAGATAAGAACGATAGAACAGGGAAGGAGAGAAGGAGATATTAAATGGATGGAAAAACAAATTGCCAAATTGGAACGGCAAGCACCACACCAGCAAAATGGGAAACGTATTGTCCAAGGAATGCCAAAGTCAGGAAACCAAAGTCACATCCATATTATTGTGAGCCGGAAGGATGCATCCAATACGTTCAGTCTTTCTCCAGGAAGTAAACACAAAGCTTCGGAAGTTAAAATGCACGGAAAGAAAGTAAAGCGGGGTTTTGATAGAGATACCTTTTTCGCAAAGGCGGAAAAAACTTTTGACAAGACTTTTGGCTATAAACGCAATTTTGCTGAAACCTATAAGGCGAGAAAAACCTTTGTAAAAAATACCAATGCCTATTTCAATGCTCTGATGAAACTGCCAGCAAATGAAAAAGCGTTAGCATTCAAAATCATAGGTAAAACAGGAATGCCGATTCTCCCAAATATCCCAGTTAGTCAAACACAATTAGCACTTCGGGTTTTTAAAAGACTAAGACGAGGCGCAGAAGTGGCCATAAAATCAAGTTCCATCGGAATCTAATTGATATGCAAATAGACAATCTTATAGCAATACTTTCAATTATTGGTTTGACCAGTACCGTTTTCTATGCGCTATTTCGAATAAGTAGATATGCTTTTCTTTTGAATATCATGTTACTTTCAACTTTGGTATTCTATATGTCAGATGAAAACGAATTGGTGTCGCTGATGCTTTACTTGGTTTGTCCACTTTTGCTAATTAATGCAGGGTTATACGTTTTTCTGTATAAACCTGAAAACCTACAAAATAGCGATAGAAAATATCAAGTCAGTTTTACCACGACCAAAGGGAATTTCAAACTGGATAATATCAAACGTGGTGCATCCATCATCGGGTCTGCTGGAAGTGGCAAGACCGAAAGTGTGGTTTATGGATTTTTGAAACATTTCCGAAAAGAAGGTTTTTTTGGGATTATTCACGATTATAAGGACTTTGAATTGACGGAAATGGCATACCCCCTTTTTAAAGATGGCGAGGTCCCTTTTAAGGTCATTTCCTTCGATAAAATCATCCACAGGGTAAATCCAATCGCTCCACGCTATTTAGAGGACGAGGAAAGCGTAAACGAGGTGTCAAGGGTATTAATCGAAAACCTTTTAGAGCAAAGAGAAAGCGGAACAACCGGAACTACAAAATTTTTCAATGATGCTGCCGAAGGGTTGATAGGTGGATTGATTTGGAAGCTAAGAACTACCTACCCGCAGTTTTGCACATTACCACATCTAATTGCCGTTTATCAATATCTAGATACGGACACTCTAATCCAGTTTTTAGAAACCAACACCATATCACGGGCAATGGCTGATGCTTTTATCAGCGGCAAAGATTCCGAAAGACAGACCGCTGGAGTAAAAAGCACCTTGGCCAATGCCCTTAAGCGAATTAGCACTCAACGGATCTTTATGACATTGTCCGCAGACGAAGTACCACTCAATATAAATAGTCCAGAAAATCCTTGTGTGATTTCGATTGTTAACAATCCAAAATTTGAAACTTCGTATTCGCCAGTCATCGCAACGATTATTCACACCATCACAAAGCAAATGAGCGTGCGGAACTCCAAACCTTCTTTCTTATTAATGGAAGAAGCACCGACTTTACGGTTATTAAATATGCATCGTATCCCAGCCACCTTGCGTAGTTACGATATCGCCACCATATATGTAATGCAAGACAAGATTCAGAACGATATGATGTATGGAGATAAAGCAAGTAAGGCAATTTTAAGCAACCTTTCTTATCAGTTTTTTGGAAAGGTAAACGATCCAGACACCGCCAAATATTACGAACGCTTTTTTGAAATCGTAAAAAATCCGACCAAAAGCGTAAGCCGAGGCCATAATCTGGATTTTGACACACGAATCACAACAGGGGAGAAGGAGATTCCAAAGATTAGGGCTGATGTTTTCTTTCGGTTAAAACAAGGTGAGTTTATTACTTATGCCGATGGGAAGGATAAAAAAGTACAGTTTAAATTACAGAAGATTCAGCGAGAACTTCCCGAAAAATCAAAACAATTTACGCAAGCTGATCTAGAGGCTAATTTTGAACGGGTTTATGAGGAGGCGAGGTCGATTTTTGATTCGTCGAAAGAATAATAAGGCTTTTACAACTGAATCATGGTTTTTTACAATTCGGGACTCACTGTGTCCCGAATTGAATTCACCATCAGAAATAATATGCATCCACCACTGTTCTCGCCCTAATAAAACGTGGTGGTGCAATAGGTGGTGTAAATGGTGGTGAAATCATCAGCCGATCAACACTATTAAAACAAAAGGTAATTTCACCCTTGTTAATAACTCATTAACACAATCTTCATCTCTTTCTTGGAGTTTTCATTATAATTGACAAGTTTTGTCAAATCAAATTCATCAACTCATAGTTGTCAAATGAAAAAGAATAATTCCGTTGGGGAAATATTGAGAAAGCATCGAGAAGAGAAAGGCTTATTGCTTAGACAAGTGGCAGCGCTTTTGGATATCGATACGGCTATCCTAAGTAAAATTGAGCGTGGGGAACGTAAAGCAAAGAAGGAACAGATTGTTCAATTGGCAAAAATTCTCGACTTAAATCAGGAAGATCTTATCGTTCAATACTTGAGTGAAAAGATACTCTATGAAATTCAAGATGAAGAATTAGGAGAAAAAGCTTTGAAAGTGGCTGAGCAGAAAATTAAATATAACAACACTAAGAACAAGGAAGTTTAATGGGAATCAAGTTAGAAGAATTAGCATACCAGCAAACAGCCATTAAATCGGTCGTTGATGTTTTTGATGGCACGGTCAAAAATACCTTTGACAATTCGAGTAATGAGGGTATTCGTTCCAATAGAATTTCACTTTCTGCGGAAGAAATACAGGAGAATATTAAATCGGTCATTCAGGAAAATGGAATTATCGAAGAAACTGCCAAACTTACACCCGAACGGGAATTGACCATCGAAATGGAAACCGGGACTGGAAAAACCTTGGTCTATCTAAAAACCATTTATGAGCTTTATAAACAATACGGTTTTACCAAGTTTATCATCCTGGTCCCTTCAGTAGCGATCCGTCAAGGGGTGCTCAATACGTTGGAAACTTTTGATACCCAATTAGAAGAAATATACGGGTTCACCCCTAAAGCCTTTGAGTATGATAGCAAGCGTCTGAATAAGGTGACGAATTTTATTGAGGAACAACATCCGCAAATAATGATTATGACCTTGGCTTCTTTCAATTCAGAAGACAAGATATTGAACCAAGCCCAACGTGAAGATTTGTTTGCCAATATTCCTTTTATTGAAGCAATTGGACGCACCAATCCTTTTATTATAATGGATGAGCCACAGGAAGGGATGGACACTCCCAATTCCATCAAGCAGATTAAAAAACTCAATCCACTATTTAAATTACGGTATTCTGCTACACACAAGGTTTCTAAAAACAAACTGTATCGTCTAACTCCTTACGATAGTTACAAAGATGGTTTGGTTAAAAAAATAGAGGTGCTTACCGTTACCGAAAAAAATGATGAAGCCACGCTAAAGCTTGAGTTTTCAGATGTTCAAAACAAGAACGGAAATATAAAAGTAAAAATAAAAGCTTGGCACCAGATGGCCAGCGGAAAAATTCAGTTCAAGAATACAGCTTGGTTAAAAAATGGCGACAATCTTGGAGAGAAAACTAATAATCCAAGTTACCTAAATTATAAAATAGAACGTGTTCAAAAGAGTCTCCGAACCCAAAAATGGTCAGTAACTTTTTCAAATGGTGTAGAAATCTTAGAAAAACAGGCTTCTGGAAACGTGCAAAGTATTTGGGAACTACAATTGGAATGGCTCATTATTAGACACTTTACTAAAAAGCAAAAACTACGGGAACAAGGAATAAAATGTTTATCCCTGATTTTTATCGATAAGGTGGCCAACTATGTGAGCGATGACCCCATCATCAAAAAAATATTTATAGAAAAATACAAAGCACTATATCCAGAATTCCACGACAACCAAGTGCCAACCGCCGAGCATATAGAGTTAATTCAGGGTTCATATTTTGCCAAGACGGGTAAAGGCGAATTTACGGATAGCGAAAATTCAATGCGGAAAAACAGCGATGTATTTGATGCTATATTGAAAGATAAAGAAGGTTTGCTCAATTATGGTGACAGCGTGGCCAATAAAATCGAGTTTATCTTTTCACATTCCGCTTTGGGAGTAGGTTGGGACAATCCCAATATTTTCAACATTGCTACCTTGAGTAATTCCTATTCAGAAATCAAAAAACGACAGGAGATTGGTCGAGGCTTACGAATATGTGTTAATGATAAGGGAAACCGCGTTTATGACAAACCCGATGTTTCCGATGCTGAACGTATCAATCAGCTTACGGTAATCCCAAATGAAACCTATGAAACTTTTGTAACTCAATATCAGGAGGAAATCAAAGAGGTTTACGGTAGTTCAACTGCTGGAGCAGGAATGACCCATACCCATAAGGGAAAGCCACAAAATGAGGTTCGATTCAAGCGGAATGATAACGAAAATATTAATAAAGCCTTTAAGCGGTTCTGGACTGCACTCGCTAAAAAAACCAATTATACCGTGGCCTTTAATGAAGAAGCTCTTATTGAAAGAAACCGGGAAGCGCTTAACCAAATCGATATAGCCGATTATGTGGCCGAGGTAAGCAGCCGATCTATTAGTTCTATTACTGAAGAAGAATTGAAAGATGAATTTGGTGGGAGTGAAAGCTATAAACTGAAAGCCAGTTATACAGCGCTGGATTTGGTGGAAGAACTCAGTGAAAATACAGGATTGAGCTATACAACTACCTTTGCTATCATTCGGGATATTGACCACGCCCATTTTGCCAAAAATCCACCACAGTTTATCCACCGTGCTTCGGCACTCATTAAAAATATCGAATTGGAAGAAATGTTACGTGGTCTGGATTATCAGGTAACCAACGAAACCTTTCCTTTCGATTTTGAAGATTTTGTAAAACAATTGGATGATAAACGCTATACGTTAACCCCAAAACGCGGGGTTTTTGATAAAACCTTGGTGGATAGCGAAGTAGAACATAAGTTTGCTTTGACTGCCGATAATGATGATGAAGTGGTCTGTTTTCTTAAACTGCCTTCCTATTATAAAATCAAAACACCCATTGGCGAATACGAACCTGATTTTGGCATCGTGATGAAACGCAAAAGTTTAAAAGATGGTGCGGTAAATGAATTCTATTTTGTTATTGAAACAAAGGGAACAAACGATATTAACGATAAAAAATCTTTGAAGGAAAGTGAAGTGTATAAAATAAAATGTGCACTCAAACATTTTGAGGCATTAGGTGTGGATGTAAAATACAAAGCCCCGGTCAAAGAATATGACTATTTTAAAACCGAAGCCCAAAAGGATGTTGAAAAAGGACAAGAAATAAAAGTAAATTAAAATTGATGAAACCCAGTAAATCACATAACGCCCTTCTTCAAGAAATAAGAGGTATTTTAAATCAAGCCCGCCAACAGGCTGCTACGGCAGTTAATTCGGCGATGGTATTTGCTTATTGGGAAATAGGCAAACGTATTGTGGAAGAAGAACAGAACGGTAGCCAAAGAGCAGAATACGGCACCTATTTATTAAAAGAACTTGCAGAAAATTTGAGTAATGATTTTGGTAAAAGCTTCGATGCCCGTGAACTGCGTAGGATTCGGCAGTTTTACCTAAGTTTTCCAATTCGGGACACAGTGTGCCCCGAATTGAGTTGGTCACATTATCGCTTGTTAATACGAATAGAAGATAAAGCCGTAAGGCAATTTTATTTAGAGGAATCGATTAGCCAACATTGGAGTGTCCGAAAGCTGGATCGTAATATCAGCAGTCAATATTATCAACGCATTTTATCCAGTCAATCCAACAAGGAAATTACTTCGGAAAGTAGCGAATTATCTCAATTGGACTTTATTAAAAACCCTTACGTGCTCGAATTTCTTGACCTTCCAGCCAATTTAACGCATAAAGAAAAGGATATCGAGAAGGGAATCATTGCCCACCTACAAACTTTTCTATTGGAATTGGGTAAAGGTTTTGCCTTTGTTGCACAACAAAAATTGGTACGTACCGAAACCTCCGATTTCTTTATCGACCTGGTGTTTTACAATTACCATCTTAAATGTTTTGTAGTCATTGATATTAAAAGTGGAAAATTGAGCCATCAGGATATCGGGCAGTTGGATATGTATGTACGGATGTTTGATGAACGCGAAAAATCTAAAAACGATAATCCCACGATTGGGATTTTGCTATGTGCTGACACCGATAATGTGGTAGCAAAATATTCGGTGCTCAATGATAAGAAAAACCTTTTTGCCTCCAAATACCAAATGTACCTACCCAGTGAGAAGGAACTGCAAAAATTTATTGAAAAAGACCTTGAATAATAGATTATGAGCGATACCAAAGAAACCATAGAAAACCCCTTGGAGAAAGTACAGTCACACGACTGGAACAAAGAACGGCTGGAACAATTAAAACAATTGATGCCGGATCTTTTTACCAATGAAGGAAAGTTGAATAGTAACGAACTCCTAAAAGTGGTTGATCCCAAAAGCGTAAGTGAAACTGAACGCTATGAATTTCGTTGGTTTGGAAAAAGCAAGGCCAAAAGGGAAGCTTTTACACCCACTAACGCTACATTGGTTTATGACGAAGAACGAAGCGTGAACCCCGACAATAGCGAAAATCTCATTATTGAAGGCGAAAACCTGCAAGTGCTCAAGTTGTTGAGCAATAGTTACCGGGAACAGGTCAAGTGCATCTATATCGATCCGCCATATAATAAAGACAAAGATTTTGTATATCAAGATACGTGGAAACAAGACGTAAAATCCTATTGGGAGGATGCTGAAATGATGGAGAATGGCGTAAAGGTCGATACCAATTCGGAGTCAGATGGGCGTTTTCACAGTAATTGGCTGAATATGATGTATAGCAGATTACTCATTGCAAGACAACTGTTAAAGGAAGATGGGGTTCTGTTTATTTCGTTAGATGACAGTGAAATCCATCATTTAAGAAAGCTGTGTGATGACGTTTTTGGGGAAGAAAACTTTATTGAATGTATAACTTGGAACAAAAGAGTACCTAAAAATGACAAAGGTATTGGGAATATTCACGAATATATTTTGCTCTATGTAAAGAATTCTTCTTTTAAACACGAGTTTACGATGAAGAAGGGTGGTATTGAGGAGATTAATAAACTATTATCAAAGTTAAAAAGACAGAAAAAAACAATTGCTCAAGCAGAAAAGGAAATAAAAAGACTGTATAAAAAAAGGGATTTTGATAGAGGAATTACTCTATATAATTCTTTAAGTGAAGATTATAGGTTATGGGGTAAAATAAATATGAGTTGGCCTAATGCTGATACTTTTGGGCCAACCTACACAGTCAAACATCCCAAAACAGGCAAGCCGGTCAAAATTCCTGATAGAGGTTGGCGGTGGAAAGAAGATACCTTTAACGATGCCGCAAATCTTGAAGACGGTAAATATAAAAATGTTATTGAATTACACGATGGAAGTTTTCTCTGTGGTAAAATATGGTTTAGTAATGATGAAAATACCCAACCAAGTTCTATAACGTATTTTGATGAAGTCCAGCGATTTTTATTAAGGTCCATTCTTTCAACTAAAAGTGACGGAGGAATTGAGATTGAAAAGCTTTTCGAAGGAAAAAGTTTCTTTTCATATCCTAAACCCAGCAGATTGATCAAATTATTATTTGATTCAATTCCTGCTAGAAATAATGATATTTTTCTTGACTTTTTTGCTGGGTCTGGAACAACTGGACAAGCCGTACAAGAGCTGAACGAAGAAGATGGCTTAAGGAGAAACTATATTTTAGTTCAATTTCCAGAGGCTGCTGAAGAAAAAAGCGAAGCCTTTAAAGCAGGTTATAAAAAATTAAGCGACATTACCATTGAGCGAAACAAACGCGTGATTGATAACATCATTGCTGAAAAGAAGAAAGAAACACCCGATTTATTTACTAAAGATGAAACTAAAAAAGAACAATTGAAAGGCTTGGGCTTTAAAGTGTTTAAATTGGTCAAATCCAATTTTCCAAGGGTAGAATACGCTCCCGATCCCGAGAAGTCTGATGAAGAAAATGTCACGCTGCTCAAAAAATATATTACCGAAAAAGAAGCCCAGCTCGTTTCTGCCTTTAACCGCGAAGAACTTATAACCGAAATATTAATCAAAAATGGTTTTCAACTCAACTATACCTTAGAAAAACAAGAACAGTTCAACCAGAATGACATCTTTTTGGCCTCAGACGGCGAAAAAGAAACCTTGATTTGTCTGGATGTAAGCCTAGCAGACGAAACCGTTGCTTATTTTAAAAGCCATACTGACCAGAAGTTAATTGTTTTGGAACGAGCCTTGGACACCACCAAAAAGTGGAATTTGAAGCATTATATGGGAGATAAGTTTAATGCATTTTAATTGGTATGACAAATGAAGTAACTATATATTTTGACAGCCCTAAGCCATTTATACCGTCTAATATTAGACCTTTAAATGGTATTGCAGGACTCTACTTTATTTTTAGTCAATCAATCGATATTCGATATCCATTCGAGACTTCGAAATTGTTGTACATCGGTATGAGCGAAAAAAGAACTAACAGTATAGGAAGTAGATTAATTGGACATTTCGATGGAAAGTCTAAGAATGTTGGATTATCGAGTTATAGACAAGTTGAACCACTTTTGTTTACTTATATTAATTTCGAAATGCTGCGAAATATATGGCAATTTAGAATTGAAGATTTAGAGAGTTATTTTATTTTGAATTTTGTTGAGCATTATGGGGTTTATCCCATTTGTAATAATAAAACAGGATTTGAAATTTTGAACAATACGCTTACCACAAGTTTTAAAATTGATTGGAAATATTTTAAGTAAAAGCTATGGAAGAAAAAGTAAAATCAGGAAAAGAAATATTAGACGATTTTTTCGAAAATATTGGTACAATCAAAAACGTTGATCCTGAAATCGCAAAGATGTTGAACAAGTTATATAATGATGACAAGTTAACAGATACCAATGTCAAAAATGAATTACAAACTTTAAGAGAAACGGATGTCAGTAAAGATTAAAAATATAAGCATTAAAGGAATTAGGGGAGCAAAAGAAAGCTTAGAACTACCTTTAAACGGAAGATCTATTTTGCTTTATGGAGACAATGGAACTGGGAAGAGTAGTATTTCTGATGCGCTGGAATGGTTTTACACAAACAGGGTTTCCCATCTTTCAAGTGGTGAGATTGATTTAAAGGATGCTTTAAGAAACGCCACACTCACTGACGAAGATGTATCTGAAGTAAGTGTTTCTTATATTAAAGGAGAAGCTTTTAACGCTACCAAATCCTTATTTGTTAAGCGTGGTAAACTTGGTTCCGAGTTTACCAATACAACCGAAGAGTTCGGAAAATACCTTGATAATTCCACGAAGGAAAACTTGCTTCTACGGTATCAATATCTCAGGGATTTTATTGATAATACCAAAGGTGACAAGCTCAAATATTTATCTGATATCATTGGCTTTTCTGAGGTTACCAAAAAAAAGGATGTATTAAGGAAAAGTTACAACTCACTAAAAACTGAAATAAAAAATCAAAATTTTGAAGCGCAAATAAACACTCAAAAAGAGGTTCTTATTAAAAAAATTGGAGCCGCAATTAGCCGGAAAGAAGATTTGATTGAAGTTATAAATAAAAAAACAGCTCCTTTGAAAACTGGTATTGAGGTGAAAGAAATTGAGGATATCGATTCTCTTCTTGAGCATCTTAAGAAAGGGACTAATAATAAGCTTAATGAAGAACTGACTTTTTTGGAAAAGGTCAAAGCTACTACAGATACTCTGAAGTCAGAAATTGAATTCATAAATAAAGAGTATGACAAATATTATGAAGAATTTGAAAAAATAGCGGAAGATGTTGAAAGTATAATGCAAACTTTTCTCGCAGAACTACTGAAAACTGGTGATACTGTTTTAGCGAAAAAATACCATAAGGATGAAAGTTGTCCGCTTTGTCTTCAACCCAAAAATATTGAAGACTTACGCAATGAAATCGCTGCGAGGCTTAAGGAAATTGAAGAGTCTTCAAAGAAAAAAGCACTTTTTGATAAAGCAAAACAATCTATAGGGGCCATAACGGTAGAACGCATAAAAAGACTGGATAATTTACTATTGGAAAAGTTGATTAAGCAGGAAGAACACAAGGCAATTGAAGCGGGAACAACTGCTTTAAAAGAAAAAATCGAAAAATTCCAAAGAGCCAGTGTTGAAAAGGTAACTTCAGGAAATAAAATTCCTAATAAAGATACGGTCGGATTTCAAGCATCGGACTTCGATTTTCAATCTGTGATTATAAATAGAATAAAAGAAATTAAAAAAATTCAGGAAAAAGATAATTCAGCGGTGGTTTATTCTAATGTTTCCTCCTCAAAGGATGCTTTTGTAAAAATAAAATACTTTGAAAAACAACGTATAAAATTAGAGAAGCAAAGAAAAACCTTAGAGATTATTTACAACGAATTCATTAAAAAACAAAAGGAGGGTCTGGAAAACTTCATTAGTACTTTTTCCGAAAAAATCAATGGGTTTTATCAATATATGAACCCTGACGAACCATTTCAGGAAATAAAAATTGTTACTATTGGAGAAGATGATGAACTGAATGGTATCACAATAGAATATGAATACAATGGAGAATGGGTTTCACCACCTCAAAAATATTTTAGTGAATCACATTTGAACTGTTTTGGACTTTCATTCTTTTTAGCATCTGTAGAAGCTTTTAATGACAATAATGACTTTGTGCTTCTTGACGACGTGATTTCCAGTTTCGATACTAATCATAGAAAAAGATTTGCTGAGTTGATTTTTGAAAAGTTTTCAAAATATCAGATTATTCTACTTACTCACGAATATGATTGGTTCAAAAATTTCGTTAGTCCTTTGGCCAAGAAGAAAAATTGGATTATAAACGAAATTAAGTGGACTGAGGATAAAGGTACATTTTTGGATGAAAAACCTAACGAATTGAAAGAGCGTATAGAAAAGTCCATCGCCGAAAGTGAAATTGAAGGTTTGGGTAACCCAATAAGGATTTATTTAGAACATTCACTTAAGGAAATATGCATAAACTTAGACGTAAAAGTAAGTTTTAGGTATAATGACTTTAATGAAAAGCGAATGCCTGATGAACTAATAAACGCATTAAAATCCCGAATAAAGGATAAAAGTAAGGAACTTAAGAAAGAGCTTCCTACAATTGAGCGTGTAGCTAATTCAGCATTATTTGGAAATCTACTTTCCCACGATAACCCTTTCAATCCGAAAATTGGGGATTTGAAAGCATTTTGGTCCGATATCTTAGCGTTGGAAAATATATTCGTTTGCGATAAAGAAGATTGTCGAAGACCGAGAGTCTCATTGAAAAATTACGATAATGTAGCAAAGAATGTTAGATGTGGCTGTGGGCAGACTACTTATGAATGGAAATAAGAGGTTTTAAAAAGGCCTTTCTCCCTAGGTCCTTGCTGTGTGACCTTCCAGTGACCATCAACTTTCAACAGCATGAATAATTCAGGATTTTCTTCATAGGACGTCGTAAACCTGACCCAAGCTGTCTTATCATCGGCAGTTTCTTCCAGGACTTTAAAATTGGAATCCCCGGATTTGCCTGCTGCCATTAAATCCTGTATCGATTTTAGACCTTCATAGCCTTCGGGGGTGGTATATTTTTTCAAGGCCGTATTATCTTTATTGTAGAAACTTTCCACTACGATTTTTGAAGTTTCGCTCGGCGAAAGATCTTGTTTTCCGGCACAGGCAAGGAATAAACATAAGACTGAGCAAATAACGATATTTTTCATAACGAAGTTAATTTGGGTTGTTGATAAATCTATGCGAAATTTTTAATTTCAAGTTCTTTTCCCCGTTCTTTTCGTTAAGCTCTAAAACCGCCCTGCGGTCATTGCTTATCGAGAATTTTGGCAGCACGTAAACCAATCTTTCGGTTTGATTTTCGGCTACTTTGGAGGGCAAATTATATTTAAAAATAGGCTTCTGATAAAGACGTTGCAATGATTTCTTTTTACCTTTTTGTCTCGTCTCAACCGAGAGTTTTAAGAAATTCAGATAGTAATCCAAGGTCGATCTATTTTCAATTTGGATCACGAAATACAGTTCTTCTTTGTCGAAAACAATGTTTTCAACACTTAAAACGATGCCCTCGTTCCGTTTTTTTATCCGGCCAATCCGTTGCTTTCGATCAAGTAGATAGGAACAGAATTTTTGGTAATAATAGATATTGTTTTCTAACGCTGTCTTGGACTCATCAACTTTAGCCGAATCAGCAAAAATGGGCTTTTCATTGCCGATGCTACCGGATTTCGATACAAAATAGTTCAGCTTAGTAAGCTGCTTTTTATACCTTACAATATACGAAAAAACCGAACCATTTCTGTTGACCACCAGAAGATTGCTTTCCTTTCCCGGCTTTGCCTGAAGCAATCCAAAATACTGTTCTTTCTCGCGGTTATAGGTAAACACAAAATTGTCCGATCCCGTAATCCCTTGGCGGATGGGTTCTGGGAAGAACAGGGCGACGTTCTTTTGATCATTGGCATAAATTGTATCGAGTGCAATAGGCGTCTGCGCTTTAGTGAGTGTGCTAATACTTAGAAATATGGAAGTGAGAAGAAGATTTTTCATAAGATTGAGTTTTTAAATGCCCATTATGGGCTCATAATTTGGGTTTTAGGATCAGTTTGTAGTTGTTGAGCACGGTAACCTTAACATTCCGGTTGTTGCGCTGGAATATCTTTTTGAACCCACTTATCTGTGGCACTCCGGCGATATTGATATCGTCCACCATATCGCCAATGACCTCGGTGGAAACCTGTGCACGAAAGTTGTTTTCCACATAAACCCCTTCACTACCGTCCTGTAGGTCGAAGGCTTTCAGTTTTGTGGGCTTATGTTTGATATTCTCGATCTCGATCAAAACCCGATTGGGCCCAAAACTGATAAAACCGTAAATTGGTGTGTTTTTCGGAATTTGTTTACTATTAATGCTAGCCGCTTTGGTCAGGCGCATCCGCAACCGCGAATTGGCCTTGACGACTTGATCGCCATCCACTACGGCATAAATAGCGGCATCGGTTGTACCGGAAACGGAAACAGCACTTTCTTTTGGGTCAGAGGCAAAGAACAACTGGTGTTCCAGCCCCATTTCCTTGGCATCAATTTTTTGTTCGGCCTTAATTGCTGCGGAATCCACTACTTTTGCGACCTTGGTAACCGTTTTCTTATCGCCATTATTCCGATAACTTTTTTCGGAATACCTGATTTTCCCTGCGGAGTAAATACTGTCCACAATGCGCTCCTTTTCCCGTTCAGGTAAATCAGCATCATAAAAGCCTAGGGAATCGATCAATTTTTCATCGTAGATGCTCGGGGCATTAGTTTCACGCACTTCCTTTAAATCATTGATGGCATCCAGTTTGGAATCATATTCCTTTTGATCCTCTTCCAGTTTTGGGACCGCTGTTTCTTTAAGGTTCTCGTTCCCGCTATCCTCATCGCCCATCACCATCACGGAATAGGAAATCAGGAATAGGAATATCACGGCCAAGACGGCCGCAAATACTATTTTGTTTTTTTCGATTTTCATAATCATTGGTTTTTAAATGCCCACCCGCCTAACTGTCGGGCAGGTTATGGGCTTTCAATTTTCATCGTTCAGTTTTTTAAGGGATTTTTCAAAATAGTTGGTAATCAACAGCCCGTGTGGATTGTTGGGGAAGTTCCGATCAACGGCAATGAGGTTTCCGGTGGAAACCAGTTCATAGGTATCGGTTATTGATCCCCGGTTAATCTCAAAAACGGTAACCGTCCTGAACGTGTAAACCCCGTTCTTTTCTTCGATCTGCGAACCGATGCTCAGTACCTTTTGGACAAGGGAATACTGCAAAAGACGGTTGTAGACTCCGTCTGCCTTTTTTTGCCGATAGAGATTGTCCACGGAACTGTTGCCCAGCCAAAGTGCCTTTTCCAAATTCCGTTCATAATTGCTCGCATCGATGTTATAGAAGTAGTTGTTAAACAATTCCAGATGCGCCAAAGCTTCCACCCTAAAATTCTCTTTTTGTGTAACGAGCTTCAGCGGTATTATACTGCCATCAGTATTAATCGCAAAAGCACTATTGAGTGCCTTTTGATTGGTGTTGAATACCATCCAAATTGAAAAGGTGCTGGACAATAAGGCACAAACAACGACTGCCAAAACGATAAACCGATTTAATTTTAGGACGTTATAGATGTTCTTGTAAGGTGTTTTCATTTTGAATTGAATTAGTTGGTAAAGAGTCTGAGCGTAAAGGATGTGGCACGTCTGTACAATTTGAATTTCAGGAAGACGATAAAGCCAACAGAGCCCAATTGAACGACAGGTGCAAAAAAGCCCTGACCTGTATCGGTTCCGAAGAGATTGACCCAGAAATTGGTGTTGATTTCAGTATAAATGGCATTGATAAACACATTGACCAGAAAGAAGGCTGGTACGAGCATATAGACCGCAGCGTACAACTTAAAGAAGGTATAGGCGAGCGAACGGAACTTTTCAAAAACCGCAAGGCTAATGACCAATGGGAAGAATGCTTGCATTATTCCCAAGAGGAAAAAGCGTTCTGCCAAGAATAGCGGATAGATAAACAAATCCAATATCCAGAGGATGGTACTCAGAATAAAGGCCAATATCTTGAAACCGTAAAGTGGCGTTACCAAAGCCTCGTATAAAAGTGTCATTGCCGAACTTGCAGCATCAAAAAGGCTGACATCTTCCTCTAATGGAATATCCTGCATTTGCAATGGAAGTAACGCAGGTGCCATGCCCCTATATTGTCCCTCTATGGCTACCAATATCCCATCAAAGAATCCTAACACCTGCGTTGAAAATATGACCAATAGGACAATGGCAAAATTCTTGGCCAGTTCCCCCGGACTCAATCCCCAAGTGTAACCATCTTTGTCCGCAATGCCTTCATTGTATTTTTTAAGGATATTGACCAAGAAAAACAGGACAGCGAGCGTTTTCATTCCGGCAATGGTGTATTGCGAAAAGTCGCTGGCTTGTATGGTCTGGAACACCGTATCGATATATTCTAACCCTATCCCTAAAATGATGGTCGCGGTCATCCTTAATATTCTGTTTCGCGGTTATTGACTTTATCCTGCATCTTTCTGAAAGAAATAATATCACGATAGCGTTTTGTTTTTGTAGTGATATTGGCAACCATTTGTTTGGATTCCAGTTCTTTTGCTTTCAGGATTTCAGCACGTTCCGCATCGCTCATTTTGAGATAGTCACTTGATAGGACTTCGTCTATAAAATCCACCGTGTCCAATGAATTTTGGACAATGGTTTCGAACGAGGCTACCACCCTGTCAATTTCCTCGGGTTTGATGTAGGGCGAATTCAGAATATCCTGGAGGTCATTCTGCATTACATTGATAAGGCGCTGATTGTTCTGTGCGATTTCCTCAACCGCTCTAAGCTGTTGGACAACGCTCGATACTTTCTCAATGGCTTCTTTGGCATCCTTCAGGAATTTTACGGACTTGATCATTTCTGCCGTCTGTTTGCCAGATTCCAAAAGTTGCTTTACCAAGCTGATAAAGTTGGTGTTGTCATAAACCGGCATTCCTTGAGCGGAAGCATCTTTCGGCATTAAAAGGGCAACCGCTAAGATTAGCCCGAATAACATTGTTTTAATTTTTGTCTTCATAATATTATGTTTTAGATGTGAATTGAATGATTGCTTTTTGCATATCCCGATGCTCGTTGTAGAGCTTCATTATTTCCTCATTTTCCTTACCGTCTGTTAGGTAAGCGGCATATACTTCCTTCGGAACTTCGAGACGGAAAATGTTGCTTTCCCTACCTATTTTGATGAACATTTCGGTGTATTTCCGTGGTCCGGTAAGATTATTCTTGATGGATTTTAATTGGTTCAGGTCGTGGCTGGACAGATTGAGCCTTTTGATCAATTCATCATAACCCTTCTCATTGTTTAGGCTATAAATGACCTGTGTGTTTTCAAGAATACTTGCCGAGGTGGAATTATTTGGAAGCTGATTGATGGACTGAAGAATAATACCGATTGCACCGTTCTGTTTTCGGATAGCTTGATAGTAGAACTCGACACTTTCCAGTACGTTATCAAACTTCAATTGCTTGGCAAACTCGTCAAATAGGATGATACCCTTTTCAGCCCTGTTTTTCCAAATGGTTCTCTGAATGGCCGACTTGATAAGCTTGAGCATTACCGATAGGATTTCCTTATTGTCCTTGACTTCATCCAGCTCAAAGACAATCAATCGTTTGTCCTCAATTTTATAGGTCTGGTCTTCGCTGACCTCAAATAGAAAACTATATAGACCATCGCCGACGTATTCAGACATTACGTGCAAAAAGCTCGTAAGATTGAAGTAGTCGGGATGGATTTTAAGGGTGCTCAGAAGGTCTTTCTGATTCCTTTCTATAAAGCTGTAGAAACCATCTAATGAATAATTTTCTGAAGCGCTATCGTAGTAATGACGCAGTATCTTTTTGACCGAAACTGATTGTGCCTTGGTCACTTTCAAATCTGAAGCGAACAACTCAAACAGAAAAACGGATAAGTCTTCCAAACGTTCAGGTGTTAGGTCTTTAGTATCACTAATGTAAA
Organism: Marixanthomonas ophiurae; assembly: GCF_003413745.1. Taxonomy (NCBI): domain Bacteria; kingdom Pseudomonadati; phylum Bacteroidota; class Flavobacteriia; order Flavobacteriales; family Flavobacteriaceae; genus Marixanthomonas; species Marixanthomonas ophiurae. Next base: position 2,132,097 of record NZ_QVID01000001.1, read on the forward strand.
ATGGATTGATACCGAGATTCTTTCCGCTCTCATATCTGAGTACGGTATATTTTTCAGGATAGAGCTTTGCGAATTTGGTGTACGAGCCACCCAAATCGATGATGACCAGACGAATGCCACTTTCAAAATATTGACGTAAGATGTTATTAGCCAAAAAGGATTTGCCTTCGCCTGTTGGTGCGAAAATGGCAAAGTTTCTGGCCTTGATGCGCTTTTTACGTTCGTCCCAAACATCTTTCAGAACTGGAATGTTATGTTCGCGGTCATTAAAGATGATTCCGGTAGTGTCCGATTTGTAATTGGTGTTGTTAATGAACAGACAAAGTGCGTGTTTTAAATCCGTAACGTATAAATCATTATTTGAGAAGTTGGATGAAAAGCAACAGTAACTGTTCAAGATATAATTCTTCCGTTCTTCGCCTCTTGGATAGTATGGGATGATATCCAGTTCCTTAAATTCAGTCTTTATTTTTGAGGTAATCTTATCGAGTTCATTGGCATCTTTAGACCAATACACAATATTGAGATGTCCACGAATTATTCTGGCATTATCATCGGCATTGATTTGGTCAAGGATATGCTGAATTTTACCAAGTACCACTTTATTTTGCGAGCCAAAATTTGAACTTTTGTTCAGTTCCTCAACTTTCTTATCCAGCAGCTTACGCCACTTCTGTTTGTCATCCAAATAAATGATTTGGTTGACGATATGATTTTCGTTAAGCGTAAGCCCTAAACCATCAACAAACCCTTGATGAAACACAAAATCGTCAGAAGTAAATTTCTCATTGGTTTTGCTACTTTGAACACTTTCGCCAAAGCACAGTTCGCTGTTGATGGCAAGGGCATCAAAATGGTTTTCGCCAATATTGACGCTTTTTTTATCTAAGATGATGTCGGTATCAAAGCCTTCGTTGAAACCATTGAAATAGCCATTTGTAAGCTTTTGAATCTCTTCCGCTTTAAGCGAAATAAATTCCATCTTTCGGCTATTGTTGATGAAGGAAACAGAATCGCTTACCGAGTTGATGAAGCTTTTAACGTTGTCATCCAGTTCTTGCACAATTCCTTTAGAAACCTTTTGGAACGGGTTGACATATTTTGAATTATTAAGTGCCTTGTTCTTGGTCAAAATGAAGAACAGATAGCATTTATGTTCTATGTGTCCACGACCTTTAAAATGCTCGTGTGTTGCTTTCTCTAAAAAAGTTTTGTTCGAAAGTTGTTCTGAGGTATAGGATTTCTTGAGATAGATATCCTGTTTATGGACCACAGTACCAACTGGCAATGACTTCAATGCCTGAAACCAAGCACCGTGTATATCCTCAAAATCTTTTTCGGAAAGCGAATAGATTTCTGGCAGATTGCCTTTATAGCATAGGACAACGTTGCCATTGTTGGCAAATACGATATTGTCCTGAATATCTACGATGGGTTGATATGCCGAAAGGTTAATCTTGTTCATAATCGAAGCCAGAATTTCTTTTGTTGCTGATAATTTTTGGAAAAGCCTTAGCCATTTGGAATAGTTGCGGATTGTGGGTTATTCTTGCCAAAGCCACATATAGGGAAGCATTGAATACCAACACACCTATTATTATCTCAAAGCTGAAAGAGAAGATGATGATGAGCAACGAAGCCAAAATGGAAACCATCATCAAGGCAAACAGGGAAATGGGTAGCCCAAAAATGACCGCCCGTTTCCTGATGTTTTTATAGACCTCGAATTTCTTCATATAGCTTCTCTAGTAAAGTCCTCGTTGAGGGTTCATTTATACTACTATCCCAATTAGGTACGTGAAGATTCCCACAACGGCACCAGCAATCAACACAAAGACAAGTACTCTGGTTATACCCTTTTTGAGGTCGGCATTTTCGCCGAAGAAATGTCCTGCATTAAATAAGAAGCCTACCAAGAAGATGACACCCAATAAGATTGGAAAAATAGTTCTGATGGTATCGCCTACATCGTTAACTGAATCTTCAATGCCACCAATTTGAGCAAAAAGCGAAGTGGATAAGAGCGAAAGAATGGGTACTAAATAGGGTGATTTTTTCATAACGGAACAGTTTAAATTTTTGGTTCATTTTTGTTATTGGAAATTTACATATATTTGAACACAAATAACTGTAAATCAAATATTTGTGAATAAAATATTATTTGATATTGTTTGAATTCCGTTGCTATTATTTGACATCAAATTTTATGAATTTTTGAAGTGAAGTTGTTGATAATCCGAAAATTGAAAATGAAAAAAGTGTTCAAAAACGTCAGTTTTGTGATTTTGATTCTAAAAATGTGCTTCATTTTTGGACAGGAATCGACTGCTCAAAAACGAATAATAATTGACGTTGGACACGGTGGAAAAGATTCTGGTGCAATAGGTATAAATGACATCCAAGAAAAGGATGTGGTTTTGTCCATTGCAAATGAGATTTTAAGGTTAAATAACGACTTAGAAAAACCACTCGATATTTATTTGACCAGGTACAAAGACACTTTAATATCATTACCGGACAGGACTAAACTGGCCAAAGCCTTAAATGCTGATTTGTTTATGTCGTTGCATTGCAACCACTCTGATAATCCGGATGCGAGAGGGATTGAAGTTTATGTGGCTAACGCTATATCTAAATACTCGGATGATGCTACTTGGCTTGCTTTTCAACTGCAAGATGACCTAAGTAAGAGTTTAAGTTTTGAGAGTAGAGGTGTGAAGTTTGCAAATTTTCAGGTTTTGCGTGAAACAATGGGCTATTGCACTTCTGTTTTATTGGAATTGGGATTTTTGAGTAATGTAGATGAGAGTAAGTATTATCAAAAGCCAGAATCTTATAAAATTTTGGCTTTCGCGGTAATTAGAAGTTTAATTAAAAATATTGATAGTTATGAAAGAGTTGGGGATTGAGGTCATAAAATGTCTAAAAGCTCTATTTGCAGCTTTTATTAATGAGATAGTGCGCAGTCATAAGTTTTATAAATAAGAGGCCTATGAGTAAATTAAAAATATAAATAATTTGCGTATGTAAGATATTCTTACCATATTTGTACCAAATCCACACATTATGATTGATATAAGTCAGGAACTGGTTGAAGAAAAAATAGCCGAGGTCATTAAGGAGATAGCAGACACATTAGAGATTGAAGTCTCTATAGATTCTGCATCTTGTCCTGGATTATTACCAGGGATAACTAGTCAAGTTCTGGTTACCGTTCTGGGACGATTAGAAAAGAAATTGGATGTAATCATTCCAGACGATTGCTATGTATTTTACGATAAAAAAGAACAAAAACAATTAGATATAAAGATGTCAGCAGAAAAACTTATAAAACACGCTAAATATGAAAAGTGATAATTCAAATTTGAAAAGATTGGAAATAGCTGAAAGATTAAAAAAAGCGAGAGAACTTTCAGGTTTGTCTCAGGCACAAGTGGCGTTGAAACTAAATGTACAACGACCTGCAATTTCCGAGATTGAAGCAGGTAGGCGAAAAGTAAGCGCAGAAGAGTTAATTGAGTTTTCAAAACTATATAAGGTAGATTCATCTTGGTTGCTTAACGAAGGTGATAACTCAGAAATTACTCAAGGAAAACTGAAGTTCGCTGCAAGAGAATTAAGCAAAATGAGTGAGGAGGATAAAAACAAACTCTTTGAACTCTTGAATATACTACCAAAATAATATAACAGTTTATGGATTCAATCGCCGCTAGCGGAATTAAAAAAGCTGACTCAGTTAGAGCAGATTTAGGCTTGAATATGTTTCAACCAATTAACGTATATGATACCTGTCTAAAATTTGAAATAGATGTTAGGTTCAGACGCATTAATATGGAAGGAATGTATATCTCAAGTGATAACCCTGAAAACTCGTATATTATTCTGTCCTCATTACGTCCATTTTCAAGAAGAGTCTTTACCTGTGCCCACGAATTGGGTCACCATTTATATGGCCACGGCTCACAAATCGATTTGATTTATCAAGACAATAATGAATCAGATGTGTATAATCAAGAGGAAAGATTAGTTGATACTTTTGCCTCAGCTCTTTTAATGCCAATTGCTGGCGTCCAGCTTGAATTTCAAAAGAGAAAATGGAATTTAAAAACCGCAACACCAATTCAGTTTTTTACCATATCATCTGTTTTTGGTGTTGGTTATCAAACCTTAATTTCTAACTGCTGTTTGAACAAACTAATTAGTTATCAGAAATCAAAAGAGCTATTAAAATACTCACCTTCTGATTTTCTCAGAAAGATTACAGCAAACCAAGGTAAAGGGCATTTAAAAATAATTGATTCTAAATACAAGGAAAGTATTGTTGATACAGAAGTTTCCGGTTTTCTGTGTTTACCAAAAGATATAGAATTGGAAGGAAATCATTTGAACGTTGTTTCTGAAACTAAAAATGGTTTATGTTACGAGGCTATTAAACCAGGAATACTGAGAGCCAGTAATTCAAACAATGGACAAACCTATTTTATTAGAATTCAAAATTTTGAGTATGAAGGACTCTCAGAGTACAGACACTTAGAAAATTAAAAACAAATATGAAAACACCCACATTAATAGAAAACCATAATATTTCACAATCTTGGATAGAGGTACTCAAAAGGTATGGAGATATATCTGGAAAGGAATTATCCCCTTTGGTACTTACCATAACAGATTTCGAAGAAGATATATCTTTACGAGAGCTATTAGACAATCACTTGTCGATTCACCAGAAACAATCAATTCAAACTGTTTCAGAAACTATTTTTCCTCTTTCACTTTCTAGATTATTCAAGAATAATCGACACGAACTCTACGAAGAATACAAGTCTAATTTTAAGCGGATAAAAAAATTAGATTTGAATGGTAGAAACCCTCGTAATAGGAGAGGAACATATTTTCAGAGGTTAATTGATTTCCCTGGGACAAATGGAGGAATTAACCAACTGGAAAATATTATAGAATCAATACAAGATAACAAAAACAATAGGAGGTCAAGATATCAAGCTTCTACCTTTGACCCCAATTCTGATAAACTAGATGGTCCATATTTAGGTTTTCCTTGCCTTCAGCACATAACATTTTATGTAACTGAAGAAAACGGTTTGGTTCTCAATAGCTTTTATGCTGTGCAACATTTATATGAGAAGGCTTATGGTAACTGGTTGGGTCTTGTAAATCTAGGAAAATTCGTTGCTGAAGAATTGGGGATTTCATTTGAAAGATTTAATTGTTTCATTAGTATTGAAAAGCTTGATAGTTTGTCAAAAACTGAGGCTAAAAAATTATATAATCAAGCTATAAAAATCACTAAGCCTTAATGAGTGTTTCAAAAAAAAATATAAATTCTGGAGTAACAATTATTTCACCATTGTCGCCAATTAAAACTACTGAAGTTTACGATACATATTGGAAATTTGCAGCTTTACGTCAAGAGGCTTTTTTCAACAAGATTGAAAACAAAGGTTGTCCTTGGTCTAATGATTCAATAATTAATACTTACCGATTTACTAATGCTTATAGAGCAGCAGATAGAGTAAGCCAGTATCTTATACGTGATGTTATTTATCGCGAGGAATATTCCGATTCACCAAAAGAGATTCTTTTTAGAATCCTCTTGTTCAAACTCTTCAATAAGATAGATACTTGGGAATTAATCCTTGCTCATATACCCAACCCGACCTTTGAGTATTACGATTTTAACGTTTATAATGATATTTTAAATGCTGCTTTTAATGCTGGAGAAACAATTTATTCTGCCGCTTATATTATGCCTTCTGTAAAATCATCCTTTGGTTATACAAGAAAGCACAGTAATCATTTAAAGTTAATTGAACTAATGCTAAATGATAAGGCAGAGGAACAATTATCTAATGCCAATAATATGCAAAAGGCATTTGAGATTATTAAATCCTTCCCAGGGTTAGGAAATTTTTTGGCTTATCAATTATTAATTGACATAAATTATTCTAGGATAATAAATTTCTCAGAATCAGAATTTGTTATGCCAGGACCAGGTGCATTAGGCGGCATTAGCAAATGCTTTACGGATACGGCTGGTTTAAATGAGAAAGAAATTATCAAGTTGGTAACTGATAGGCAGGAAATTGAATTTGAACGTTTGGGTCTAAATTTTAAATCATTATGGGGAAGAGATTTACAACTTATTGATTGTCAAAATTTATTTTGTGAGGTAGATAAATATAGTAGAGTAAGGCATCCAGAGATTACAGGTAATAGCAAAAGAACACGAATTAAACAGAAGTATAAACGAAACCATCAACCAATAGAATATTGGTTTCCCCCAAAATGGAATATAAATAGTCGTATAGCAGAGGATTTAACATATCAAAATCAAATATAATGTCGTTTTTAGGAAACAAAGCAATACTAGACTGCCTAAAAAAAGGTAAGGTCATCGAGGCTTTTGAAGAGCAAAGAATTAAAAATGGGGCTTATGAACTTTCATTGGGCGAACAAGTATTTCTTACAAATTCAGGGTCAAAAGAAATAAAAAATGTAGAACCTCAGGGAGTTATTCACATAGAACCTGGACAGTTTGCTCTGCTATTAACCGAGGAAACTGTTAAAATACCTAAAGATAAAATTGCTTTTATTTCTATTAAGGCAAAAATAAAGTTCAAAGGTTTGGTTAATGTTTCCGGTTTTCACGTAGACCCAGATTTTAAGGGAAAATTATTATTCAGTGTATATAATGCTGGGCCAGCCACAATCGTTTTAAAAAGGGGTGATAATTATTTCCCAATGTGGTTGGCTGAACTATCAGAAAAGCAAAATTATAAAGGAACACATATTAATCAAAACTCAATTCCTTCTAGCCCTATTGAAGCTTTGAGCCAAGGCGAATTTAATTCACCACAAGCTTTGATGAAAGAAATAGGTCAATCAAATTCAAGGATTACCAGTTTAGAGAAGGATAACAAAGCCAACAACTATATTGCTATAACCGCTCTTGGTTTTGTATTTGCACTTTTACTAAAACTTGCCTTTGATTTTTATGCACTAGACAAGGGGTGGGATAAGGCAATAGAGTATAATAAAAAGCAGGTTAATATAGATTCTATAATAAATCAAAGGCTCTTGGACAAGAAACAGTTATTACAGGAGATAGAACTTTTAACTGTGAAAAAAGACAATCTAATAAAAACTAAATGAGATGAAAGAAGAATTATTTTTCGATTCAGATTTTCCTGAATATGAGCAGTTGCCACGAAGTTTTACAATTGATTTTGAAACAATTGAGAATAACGATAATACTTTGACCAAAATCACATATGAGAACCAACAAGTAGGAGACTTTATCGATAATAATTCAAGAGAGAATGATAATTATCGTTTCCACGATGTGTTTCATTACACTTTCGCAACGGTCTTAGGTTGGTCACCGTGTTCTAGGTCTATGATGAAGCGGAAGAGAAAAAGTAAATCTGATATTGACCAGTTTGAGGATGGTGCACGTGCAGCAATTACAGAAGAGGCAATTTCATTGATGGTATTTAACTATGCTAAAAAGAGAAATCTACTGACTAAAGACAATAGTGTTGATTCTGAATTGTTAGGATTTATAAAAGATTTTACTTCACCTTTTGAAGTGTGCAAACGCACAAAAGAAAATTGGGAAGAAGCTATATTGTTAGGATATTCATTATTTAGAAATCTTGTAAAATATAATGGCGGTAGTGTTCATTTTGATATGCTAAACAAAACTGGAACTTTTCGTCCCAATTAAAAGAGAATAAAATGATTATTAGTATTGGCTGTGATATAGTAGAACATTCAAATTTTGAAAAATTAGGATGGGCTAATGACGAAAATACTTTGAGAAGAATCTTCTCAAAAAATGAAATTGCTATATCACCGAAAGTAGATATTGAAAAGTATTATTCTAGTCGATTCGCTGTAAAAGAGGCTGTCTTAAAATGTCTAGGAACTGGTATGGAAGACGGAATATCACTAAAAAATATTGAAATTAGTAAAAGTCAAATAGATTTACCACGGGTATCATTATCTGGAAAGGTTAAAAAGATATCAAATTCAAAGAGGATTACAAATTGGCACATTTCAATAACTCATACGGCAAATTCATCTGCGGTATTTGTTATTGCAGAAAGTGTAGAGTTAAAAAAATAATTAAGAGTTGATTTCAGCCTTCGACCACTGAGTTTACATTCATTTCCTCTTATCCCCAGCCCCTTTATCAAAAGCAATCAAATTAAATAGTTCTCGCATTCGACTACGCACACGGTTACCGTAATGTTCTTCCAATTCTTCAGCGTTGAGATTAGTGGTGGCGTGGGTCTTGATTTTGTGTTTAGTTTGTAAGTACAGCTCGTATCGAGATAAAAGTACTTCGCCCATTACGTTCAAATCCTTTCCGTAGAATCTGCCAGACGGTTCCACGCCCAAATCATCAAAACAATAAAATTTAGTGTTGCCATATTCTTCAACTGTTTTAAAACCTAAATGGTTAAAACTGAAGGTTACATTCCGGCAGGGAATCATTTTATAGGGACGTTGCAACGGAACCAAATGGCGCAGCAATTTCATTAAACTTGTTTTTCCACATCCAACGGGTCCAGAAAGTAGAATGCCTTTGTCGATGTCAATACCGTAGGTTTCACAGTTATCTTTATCCTTGATGAAATAGGAACAGAGCTTCAGCAGAATGTCCTTATCCTCATCATAAATCCTGAATTTTTTCCCGAATAACAGTTTGCCCTTGGCATTCAAGTAAATCAATATTTTTGGAAAATCATAGAGTACACTTTTGCCATCAAATTTTCCGAGCGAATATTCCACGCCACCTTCGATAATTTTAGAGGGGTTGTCCATAGTCTTTGTTTTTAGTGGTTCGCAAGTTGTCCTTGATTTGGGACGGTGGTTTTTTGTTTGGTGTGTTTTCTGTCTCAAATAATTCGGTTCTGTCCATCCAATTCGTGGCCAATGAGCGCCAATTCCGTATTGGCTTTCCATCGCTTGTTTTCCATTCTCGGTCTTCATAATGCTCATAGAATTTTTTTGCTTCCTCAGCATCAAAACCTTTTTCTTCAAAAAATAAAATAACGGCCTGCCTGCCCTTTGGCTGTTTTATATTGTTTTCTTGTTTGGTATTGTTTATATTAGATACCAATGCTTGTCCAACTATGGGACGGTGTTGGTACACAGCTTGTCCGTTATTGGGATGGTGGTGTCCCTCAAGCGGTACACCTCTGGGATGGTACTGTTCGGCAAGCTGTTCTAATATGGGATTGTACTGTCCCACAACTGGTTCATCACTTGTCCCGATTATGACCATCTTAATTTTGCTGCCTTTGTACGGATTGTTGGAAGGGAAGTAGGATAGATACAGCCAAGCATCCAAATCAACAATACATCTATGGTATGTTGATTTTGAACCAATCTTGGCAACACGCATCAGTTCCCGTCGGTTCACATAGAATTCGTCCATAAACCGAGAGCTGTTCCATTCTTGGAACAGCGCCATATACAAACTAATATGGGTAGGGTTTAGGCGGTCATCAAAATAAAACTTTTCAAAAGCCGCATTAAGTAGCTTTATATAGTTCATCGCTTAAGAATTTAGACCGTGGTGCACACGGTTGGCATCCATCACTTTTTGAATTTCCGCGGTATCATAATAAATGATTCCGCCCACTTTTGTATAAGGTAATGTGCCATTGATGCGAAGATTTTGTAAGGTGCCTGGACTTACTTGAAGCAAGTCCATAACCTCGGAAGATTTGAGGTACTTTTTGAGTTTCCCGCTGGATTGTCTGGTCAATAATTTTTTGATGTCATCGAGCAATTCCATTTTGAATTCCCGAAGGTCGTCTGTGGTAATAATACTTGTCGGCATAATAGAACGGTTTTAATGGAAAGGGACTATCTGGGTTTGTGATTTTAATTGATAGTCCCTGACCTGATTTGACTTTCGTTCTACAAATTTGGATATGATTATTGACGTTTCGTCAATAGTTGACCCAGAGGTGGGGTGCTTTTTCTGAAAATAAAGTTTGATGGATTTTGTTGTTAATTTATTGTATCTCGAATGTTTTCGGATATCAAAAGAATATAAATTTCACGAATTATTCCTTTGTAGATAAAACCCCAAGTTGGGGTGAACTTGGGATTATTCATCTGACTCTTCAAGCCGTTTTCTCAATACCTCGATCAATGCGTCCAAAAATTTTGTCTTGCTGCATTTCCTGGCCCGTATTTCAATAAAAGTATGATAGTAATTCCCAAGGTCTATATTAAAAACTTGTTCGAACAGGGAGGCCAGCTCCTTGATATCAGCGGTACCGCTATTGATTGCACCACTGCTCTGCAGGGCGTATATCAACTCGATCAGTTCTGTTTTGCTTCCTGTCCAAAAAAGGTTTGATGGTTTTTTCATTGAATATAGTTTAGGTTCGTGGGTATTTGTATCCAGCTTTTCTATTTCCTGTTGCAGGTAAACGATCAGCATGTCATATGCAATAATGGTTGCTACGGTGCCGTCCTGACATGTAGAAAATTGTTCGTCGATAAAAAAGTGAAAAGATTCAGTTGATGAGCGCAGGTCGGATTTCCCCCTGACAAAATATTGTTCGTCCAAGGTAGAAGCACCCCTACGGTAATAATGGTAGAATTCCAGATTGTCATTGAAATACACCTGTAATTTGTTTATTTGGTTGTTCAAGTATTTTTTTTGGAATTTGGAACTGCTCCTCGGCCGCTTGCTTTCAATGTTGAAAAGCTTGGCGTAATAAATCAATTTGCTCAATATTTGCGGTTTGATGTGCTTAAAGAACTGTATCTCTTCCTTAGTTGAGTGAAAGCCTTTTTGAACAACCTGTTTTCGAAGGGTCTTGATGCACTTCTCTGTATGGGTGATGCCTGTTTCCGCTTTGTACAAAATATCATCGGCACGAGATTCCAAAGTCTCCAACTTGGTTTCAAATTCGGATATTAGGTTTTGGTATTTCATACATATGCCTCTCCATTTATTGGTTTTAACTTGTTTCCAATATTCCCATAAGCTCTAGGGTATAATTATCTGAAGTTTGTATATACGCATACTTTTCTTCCACAGAGGCACCCAATTTTCTTTTCTCGAAAGAGGCCGTCATGCCCAGGGCAATCTTTTTCATATTTAGGTCAAACGCTCTTTTAATAGTCTGATATAAAAGCTGTCTATAGGTATAAAACTCTTCTAAATATTCATAATCCATCCCTATAAAAGCTGGTACATACGTATGGTCGTTATTGTTGTAACAGAGCATCACCCCTATGATTTTTTCAGGGTGTGCCCTTTCACTTACGGTAATGAACTCCCAATTTGGATGTGCAGACATATTATCAAATAGTTTTTTTGGGAAAGCAAACATGTTCAGACCCAAATTATTCTGATGGACGTTATGATACAGTTCTTGGACCTGTTCCAATTGATCTGGGTTACAGGTTTTGAGTGTTTCAATATGCAGCAACGGTTCAATGGCCAGTATTTCTCTCCGTACATGCCGCCTGTTCCTAGAGGAAAGATTGGCTATAAACCCTTCAATATCTTTAAATCCATCCAAATCGATATCACAGGAATCTGGCATTTTGACCCGCACAAACCCCTGTCCTTGAAAATAAGTATGAAAATAGGTGTCAGCTTTAAAATCCCGGAGCACGGTCATTTTGGATTTATGATGTTGTTCCAATTGCTCCAAAGTTTGTATGAGTGCATTGAGTGCATCCTGTTTCAAGGGGTGCTTTTTGTCAATGAACAGGTGGTCCCCTTCGGTAAAAAGCGACCCCATACTCAGTACCTTGGATGTTAAATAGTATGGATCGGTCTTTCTTTCACCCTCTATTGTTTTGGATAGACCGGCGCTGGCCAGCATATCATCCTTCCAATATGCCAAGGTCAAGAACGTAGCCAAAATGGGTCGTTGCTCTTGGTCATTGATAATTATATACCGGAAATCCCAATTATGTTCTTTTTTGCTATTGTGGCAAAAGGTCTGCTCTAAAAATTTTAGCCCTTCCCAATCAAAGACCCCATCTTTTCCCATAAGCTTGTCCCAAACAGCTTTATCGACCTTTGAGATGGTATCTTCCATGCGAAGGGTCAGTTTTGGGTTCCGTTTATCTTTGCCCGTTGCTTTGGTCTTTAAATTAAAAGCTTGGTAGACCCGGCGCGTATCCGTATGGGTATCTTCCAAGGCTTTCGGGAAATGATACTCCATGGCCTCCGCCAACCCCTTGATCTCCGCTTTTTGGTTGTGCCGGGAGATGGTTATCCTCACGCCCGTATTTTTCACCGGTACGGCAGGAAATATCCCCAAGTTCACATAAAAACCCTCTTTCATTAAACGGTTTACGAAATTATACCCTGTTTTTGGCATTCCGGTCCCTATATAGAATACCGGCGAGGTATTTTTATCCACCAGTGGCAGGTCGGTCTGTTCCAACAGGTCGTTAAAGTATCCAATGCGTTCCCTCAGCTCTTTTTGCAGTTCACAGATTTCATCGGTAAGGTGGATTTCTGCAGAAGCGGTCGCTGCCGCAACTGAGGCTGGTTCCAATTGTGCAGAGAAGGTCAAAGGGCCACCAAAGGTCTTGATCTCCTTGTACATTTTTTTGTTGGAACAGACTAACACCGCCCCGCTTGCTCCAAAGGTTTTGCTTAGTGTCCCAAAAAGCAATATGTTTTCCGAAAGTTCTTTAAGTTCACTCAGTACGTACCCCGTTCCGTTTTTTCCCACCCAGCTCATTCCGTGGACATCATCATAGTATAGGTGTAGTTGCGGGTATTTTAAACTTAAAGACTTTAGGTCTTGGATGGGTGCAAAATCCCCATACATGGAATAGATCCCATCAGCCATATACCAAATCCTTTTTCTCGTATTGGAAAGTGACTTGATCTTATCCTCCAACATGTTTATGTTGTTGTGCCGGATCATATCGATGGGGACACTCCTGTTTTTCAAGACCTTGGCTGCACTCTGTACGCTCCAGTGTACTTGGTGGTCCAATATAATGGCATCCTGGTCTTTTACGGCACTGGGGATGACCCCTAAATGCCCCAACGTACTGTTTTTGGTTATAATTACCGGACAGTTGTACATTTCGGTCACCCTCTCTTCCAGTTGTCGGTAGAGCGGATTGGAGATGTAAGATTTAGAAAGCGGGAACTGGGTGCCGAATTTTTTAATTGCACTTATTGCTGCGTCTTTCAATCGGGGGTCCTGTTCCAGGCCTAAATAGCCCGTTGTCCCAAAATGAAATAACTTTTTATTTTTAACCTCAATGGTCCTACCTGAAAACTCTGTCCCTTCTGCATACAGGTGCAGCACACCTTCCTGCATGGCATCGGTAAACACCTCATTTACTGTGTCCAAAAAATTGTTGTGCTTGATTTTTGCCATCGCTTTTCTTTTTGATGACATAAAATTTAGGGGCATTTGTTGTAATATAAAAAACGATCTTCCACATAATCCCTAACAGGTAACCTTTAATCCTTTATGGATAACCATAACCTAATATTTGATAGGGATTGTGTATAAACTTCTATATCATAAGTTGATAATTTCGTAAATTTATATAGAATACCAGTTTTCTAGTTATCATGTTGGATTTTTTTGAAAATGATTATGCTACCTACAAGCTAAGCGATGGTATCTTAAGTATAAGATATCACAGTGATGTAAGTATAGATTTTGATGCGGCAGTACAAATAGTCAAAGACCGACTTTTGTTACAGCAAGGGGAACATTTACCGGTTTTGTGCGATATCCGTGGGGTAAAGGAAATCAACAAATCAGCACGTGGCTATTTGGCAGTGGAGGGTTCTGTTTTAATAAAAGCAGCGGCGTTTATTGTTGAATCCCCAGTTTCAGAGGTTTTGTCCAGTTTTTACTTGCGCACCAGTAAACCTCCTATACCAAACCGTTCCTTTCAATCAATTGAGGAGGCTAAAAGATTTTTAAATAGCTTTTAAAGCTATTTTCTAACGTAACTGATTTTAATTTTGAAAAGTTCGCTTCCTTTTAGTCAACAGGATTTAGGTATTTGATAATTAAGACCACTAATTGATGGAGTATGCCCGAAAGGTTAAAACATATCGAAAAAATGCTGATGGAAATGAGTACCGGTAATTTTTTCTACCGGGTGGAACGGTCTGTCAAAAATGACAATGTAGAGGCATTGGTGGTCGTTTTGAATATGATGGCCGAAGAGATACAGGAAGCCATGGTACACCAAGGATATGTACAAGCCCACGGAACCATCAAACATATTGTACAGATGAGTTTTATACTTGATGATAAAGGACATATCCAAGCCACTAACCAAAGAACCTGTAGTATTTTATCCACTTTGTATTCAGAGATCATTGAAAAACCATTTGCTGTTTTTTTAGATGAAAGCTCCAAAGTGAAATGGCAAAATACCTGGAAAACCCTTAAACAAAAAGGCATCTATGAAAATTCGGTGGAACTGGCGTTTAAGACCAAAAGCAACCTTGTGGTCCCAAGCGTTTGTTATATTACCACTTTCAAAGTTGAACATTCTGAACCGAAGAAAACACTGATAACAGTAGTCCATCACTCTAACGATCGGGACAGACTTGAAAAAGAGTTAAAGCGAAGTGTGACAAAATCAAAAAAGAAAAAAGGGAGCAAAAACTCCCTTCCTAAAAAACCAAAAATCCGTTTGAGCTTTGAGGATATTAAAAAATTAAGAAAAGGGCGTGATATCATCATAAACAACCTTGAGAAGGACTTTCCTTCTTTAAAAGATTTTGCGCTTCAAATAGGAACCAATGAGTTCAAACTTAAATACGGATTTAAAGAACTGTATGGGACAAGTGTGTACCGTTTCTTGAAAAATGAAAGGTTGAGAAAATCAAAAATGTTGGTACAATACAGTGATCTGCATATAAAGACAATTGCACATATGATTGGGTTTAAAAGTGTTCCACATTTTTCAAGGTCATTTAAGAAACGATACGGGTTTACCCCGAGTGCTCTTCGTAAAAAATCCATTTAATGTCAAGAGGTCAATTGTTCTTGGCCCTGAGCAAATCCCTATACCGACAAAAAGAAATCCCTTATGCATAAATTTTAATGTGGAACTTTATCATATCCAATTAAAAGATATGATTCGCATTAAAGTAAGATACCATTTAGCTGTAAAACTTATCAGCTTTCTTTTTGTCATATTGTTCGTATATGCCGCAACTAGTAAACTTCTGGATTATAAAACTTTTACCCTTCAACTGGCACAATCACCACTGCTAAGTGCATATGCTGGTATTATTACTTGGTCGGTGCCAGGACTGGAAATACTCATTGCTATATTTTTAATACTGCCCCGTTATAGAAAAATAGGCCTGTACGCTTCCTTCTTTCTGATGGTACTCTTTACAACCTATATCTATATTATTCTTAACTATGCTGACTTTGTACCTTGTTCATGCGGAGGGGTATTGGAAAATTTGAATTGGACGCAACACTTTACATTAAATATTATTTTTATATGTCTTGCCATTGCTGCTATTCTAATGGGTGTAAAAACAAGGTGTATAAAAAAAATAATTTTAATCGGTGTATTTGCTATCACTGGGGTGGGAGCGGTAGTCCTACTTTTTAATTTATCGGAAGAGAAAATGCAACGCAATAATGCTTTTCTTAGAAGATACATTCCACATTATATTGAAAAGATTCATTCTTGGGATTTAAAATTCAATTCATATTATTTGGCTGGTTTAGAAAATGGCCAAATTTATCTTGGAAATTCAACGGCACCTTTAAAAATTGTAACTCTGGATACCTCTTTGTCAAAGGCTGAAAATCGTAGGATAACTTTGGATAACATGGAATTGCCTTACAGAGCAGTAAGGTTTAAAGTTTTTGGGACTAATATCTGGGTTTATGATGGAACAGTGCCAATAATTCTAAAAGGAAATACATCAAATTTAAATGCTAAAACAATATTCAGAGATCCTTATTATATATCTGAATTAATTCCCATTGATTCCTCGAAAACTATAATCCGAGTGCTCGTTGATAAAAATATAATAGGAGTTTTTTCTGAAAATACGCCTCGGATAAAATTCAACTCATCCATTTTGAATGATCAAGGTAATGGGGTGTTTGACACCGACGGTCAGTTGATTTATAATAGACTATTGAAAAAATTAATATTCACTTATTATTATCGAAATGAATTTATTGTGTTTGATCCAGACTTAGATATTGATTACCGGGGCAAAACAATTGACACAGTAAGTCGAGCTGTTTTAAATATTGTCAATTTAAATTCTAGTAACAAAACAAAATTGGGGGCTCAATCATTATTAATAAATGCAAAAACAGCTACAGACTCTCATTTTCTTTACATAGCGTCGCCACGTCTAGGCAAATCAGAACCTGAAGAATTATTAGATGTAGCAACTGTAATTGATGTCTACGATCTTATCGATAAAAGCTATCAATTTAGTTTTTATTTATACCATCAAGAAGGTAAGAAGATGAGTGAATTTATGATAAGAGATTATAAATTATACGCATTGATGGGGGATGAAATTATCATTTTTAAAATGAAAGAAAACTAAAGCATTGCGCAGTGATAGGGGTAAGACCGAAAACCTATAAAAAAGAGTAGGTCATAATTAATTAAAATTAAATATTATGAAAACTAAAAAAAGAAAATTAGTATTACCGTTAATGGCTTTTTTGTTTGCAATTGCAGCTGCATTTGCAACACAGGAAAATCATGAGGAAGATACAGCATTAGTGCCAGGTTATATTCGTGTAAACAACGTTTGCCAACCTGCCCAAGAATGTAGTACAGTATTTGGGGAGATCTGTACCTATCAAGGAAAACCTGTTTTTGGAATGACAGGTTCATCCGACTGTAATTTACCCTTATATTTCCCTAAAAAATAAAAGGTAAATTAATTTATGGGTTATTCATAGGGCTATAATTTCTATGGATAACCCATTTATTTTAAATAAGTATCAAACCAATTTTTAACTTGAACTTCATTATTAATTTGATTCTCAAAATTTAACAACGTATGCCCTTCATCTTCATATAGTAACATTTTAACTTCTTTTTTTAGCCTACGCAAAGCAAGAAACATTTCTAGAGATTGTGAGTAATCGACTAATAAATCTTTTTTGCCAGCCCACAACAACAAAGGTGTTTTGATTTTGTTTGCATGTTGGATAGGGGAGTTATTCAAGTAATTTTTTTGAATCTCAAAATAAGGCTTTTCAAATCTCATTTGATCATCTTCGAAACGCCACATAGTCGATTTTTTAGTATAGTATTCATCAATTGAAAAATAAAGACTTGTTAAGTCCATAATACCACTGCTTGCAACAGCTGCTGCAAACATATCAGTTTGTGATATGATAAAGGCAGTTTCATACCCCCCAAATGAATGACCTGCCAATCCTATTTTGGTTTTATTTATAAAGTTATATTTAAGTGCTTCATTTACTGCGGATTTTACACAGTGGACTGCAGAAAAACCAGGGTTCCCTGTTGTGTAAGAGATGTCTGGAAGCAGTATAAAGTATCCGTTCTGAGAAAATGTTCGCTTACTTATCCCATTATCTTTTAGCTTATCGGGCAATTTAAATTTGTAAAACGTTTCTGAAACCTTTTCATATATCTGTACAATCATCGGGTATTTTTTTGATGGATCAAAATGAACAGGGTACATTAGAATGCCTTTGAGAAGTTCTCCATTTTGGTCTGGATATTCTATAATTTCCCTTTTACTTTTAAATAGCTTTGCCGCTGTTTCGTTAGATTGATAGAGTTTTTTTTCTTCGGATCCTTTCCTTTTATAGATAATTTGCGGAGGGGTGTTTTGTGTTTCCCTAATATATAAATACCCCGTTTTATTTAATTTTTTCATCGCGGAGATATATGATGCTCCAAACACTATTTTTTGCAGAGGTTTGTTTTTTTTCCACTTCAAGTAACCAGTTCTTCCTAGTGTCCCAGTAGCCTTCAAGATTAATCCTTTCTTTAAATTATACTCAGGCTTACTGTATTTAATTAGATTGCTTTTTCTATTTATTAATCCTACATTACTTAAGCGATACTGTATTTTGTTTTGATTCCCTGATGTTAATTTTACTTTTCTTGATCCATCCAATTCAATCAACCATATATCGTACTCATCATATAGTAGTATAGCATTATTTTCTGTCAACCAACCGCCGAAACCGTAGGCTACACGGGATGACTTATAATAAGTTGAATCTCTTATAAAAGTTGTGTTTAGTTCAGCTGTCAAGTTTTTGTGTGAACTTTCTGCAATATTATATACCCACCAATCCTTATTTTTAAAATAAACTATAAAATCGCTATTGTTAGAAATAATTAAATGACCATTTTTATTCTTAAAATTAGTGACCAGGGGGGTAACGCTCTTTTTTTTCAGGGAATAAATCTGAAGGTCAATATCGGCAGCGGCTTTTTCCTGTGGCTCATGTTCCCAATTATTA
Source organism: Marixanthomonas ophiurae (assembly GCF_003413745.1). Classification (NCBI taxonomy): domain Bacteria; kingdom Pseudomonadati; phylum Bacteroidota; class Flavobacteriia; order Flavobacteriales; family Flavobacteriaceae; genus Marixanthomonas; species Marixanthomonas ophiurae. Next base: position 2,150,609 of record NZ_QVID01000001.1, read on the forward strand.
TAAAGCACTGCATTTTCTTCGTTCCCGGTCAAAACAGCCTCTGGATACTGTGGATTTCCAATGGGGGTTATACTGTTCGCTTTAAGGTCCCAAGTGGCCAACCAAGGGCCATTGGATCTATTTTTATGTTTTTTTGTAACTGGGATGAGCGCATCACTACCTTTCCATATTTCAACCTTACTAGGGTTTGAGTTATTATTTTTTTTCTGTATTTTTTCTAAATAAAAAAAAACATTATTGCCATTTTCTGATAAAAAGGGTTTCCTATTTGATATGGTATGACCAACTGGGAAACTTGAATTTTTATATGCATCCAAATACATTAACTTGGGAGTTGTGTGCATTGAAAATTTATAAAGACGATTAGTATAATACTCCTTCTGGCTATAACTAACCTTTTCCATAAAAAGTAAAGACTTTCCATCATCACTCCAACTTAGGTTGAAGTAATCTGAATTCTTACTTTCTATTAATTTTAAAGATTCAAACTTTTTAAGGTCTAATAGTTTTATACTTTTTTTGTTGTTAACTTCAGTAGTATAAACCAACCATGGTTTTTTTGGGTTGAATGCATTTGCATATTGCATTATACCAGATAGTCTCAAATTTCTATTTTGCTCTAAGTCTTTAATTAATAGACTATATCCTTTATCTGATTTTATTTTAAGGGCTAGATATCGGCCGGATTTACTTAATTGAAATTTATAGGCTTCTGGGATTATTTCATTGTGTCCATTATTTAAATTCAACATTTTCACCTGATTATCATTAGTGGTATAAATGAAGAGTTTATTGCTATTCGCAAACTTACCATTCGTACCCTTTGGTAGATTATATTTAATTCCATTTTCTGTGTTTTTTACCATCAGCGTATCTGCATCACTTTCGTAGTGTAAATTCCACGTAGCCCAATTTCCATTGGTTGAAAGGTTTAGCCAATAAATATGAGCACTATTGTAACCTTGTATTTTTACTGGGCTTTCTGGACTTAAAGCCTGCCCAAAAATTGGACAGGCATTTACAGTGAACAAGAAAATGATTATAAAGTGGCTAATTTCTAATCTTCTTGTACCGATTAAAATATTATAGTCTAACATTAATATCCTGGGTTTTGTGGTTGGAGGTTTTGATTTATCAGCAATTCATTTTCGGGGAGAGGAAACAGTACGTCCGTTACCTTCCAACCTGGTTTTATGGGGCTGAGAATATTGTTTGCGGTACCTGTCCTTTTTAAATCAAACCATCGCATACCATGTTCTGTGAAAAGTTCAAACTTTCTCTCCTTTTGAATTGCATTTAGTATATCGGTCTTTGTGGATGCATCTGTGTCAGAAAGACCGGCACGGTTCCTTATAATGTTCAGATCTCGTTTTGCACCTACAAGATTATTTTCAAATGCCCTGGCTTCAGCCCTTATTAAATATTGTTCTGCCAACCGGAAAACTATTGAATATTCCAAGCTACTTCCTGTTTCATCCCGTTGTTTGTATTTAAATGGAAAATAATAAGTGCCTGTTCCATCTGCGACTTCTCCAACCCAATTTGATCTCCTGTTATCTCCTATCTCAAAACTATCAACAAAAGCTGGCCTCAATGCCACATCGACGGGAGGAGCAGTTGGTATTATAAAAGTGAACCCTTCTTTTGTAGTACTACCATTTTGTGGTTTTAACTGCCAAATTGTAGAAGCGCTATTTTTTAAAAAGACATCGTCTAGATTAGACACGAGAGAATACTTATTGTTTTCCAATATAAGGGAGCTTTCCATTGTTGCCTTAGAGTACTGACCATTATATAAATATACCCGTGCCAATAAAGCAGAAGCTGACCCTTTGTTAGGTCTAATACGTTCACCTGTTAAATATTCTTGTGAGAGTAAATCACGTGCATGAACCAAATCTTCAATAATATTTTGATAGACCTTATCTGCGGTCATCCTTTTTACCTGATTATTGATTTCGTAATCAGTAGTTTTTATATAGGGTATATCACCAAAAAGCTGGAGCAGATAGTAATGGACAAAGCCTCGAATGAAATAACCCTCTCCAAGCAAATTTTGTTTTTCATCCTCTGTAAGGGAAGTTGAATTTGAAACCCCTTCAATTAGTGAATTAGAGCTATAAATTAAATTATAACTTCTGTTCCAAATTGATCCAATCGAATTGTTAGTGGGAAGGATGGTATGGTTGTAAAAATTAAAGGCATCGTTTCCAACAGAGCCGTAATAATCAAGTTCATCTGCGTAAAGGCCCATATAGTAACTTAACCCTTGAGTACCTGTTAGCAAGGTGTTATCTCTTAGTTTTGCATACATATCTGTAAGCACTGCGGTGGCCGTAGCTTCATTGTTGAACACTTCGTTACCGGTCAATTGATCTTGTGGAAAATCGACTTCAAGATAATCCTCACAGGAAATAAAAAGTATAATTAAGGTGAACGAAAGGAGAATTTTTAAACCTTCTGCTTTTTCTAATGATTTCATAATGTTGTGTTTTAATTAAAGTGTTAAGTCAAATCCAAAAGAAAGTTGACGTAGGGGAGGCAGAAACCCTTTTAACTGTTCTGGATCCCCTGCATTGTATTTTGTAATGGTCAATACATTCTGAGCTTGCAAGTATATCCGGCATCTAGCGTCCAGTATGTTTTCGGGTAATAGGTATGAGAGTGAAATATTTTTTAAACGAACATAGGACCCATCGGATATGGATGCATCACTTCGACCATAATTTGAAAATGCCTCTGTAGCTTCAGCATTTGAACCTGTAGTATATAATTGCATAAAACCACTATCTCCGGGTTGTTGCCAACGGTCTAAAACCGATACAGGCTGATTTACCATAATACCCGGTGCCGTTCCATTCCGAAAATTATTGAACGCTTTTTGTTTTTTGAATTGAAAAAAGAAGCTAAGGTCCCAATTTTTATAGGTTAACTGATTGCTAAGCCCACCATAATAGTCTGGTGCCAAGTCTACGACTTGTTGCTGGTCGTCGGGTGCACTGATGTTTCCGTCATTATTATAATCTTCAAACTGAAAAACCCCTGTTTCAGCATCAATACCTGTGAAATGATATAGCTTTCTAATTGTGATTGGCTCTCCAACCACATATTGATTACTAAAGCTAGACTCCTTAAGTCCTGGAAATGAAATAAGTTCATTTTTTGCAACTGTCAGATTAAAAGAGGTGTTCCAATTAAAATCCTTTGTTTTAAAATTCTCGCTTGTTAAGCTGAACTCCCAACCCCTGTTTTCTACTGTGGCTGCCAAATTAGCCTGTAATGATTGAAAACCAGTAGTTGCAGCCAAAGGAATGCCTGTCAATTGATTTGAAGAGCGGTTACGGTAATGATCAACAGATAGATTGATCCTGTTTTGTACAAAACCAAGTTCTAGGCCAAAATTAAGTTTTTTGTTGGTTTCCCAACTGTAATTAGGATTGAACAGTCGGGTAGGGCCAATACCAATTGTACCATTATAAGGAACTCCCGTGGTGCTATAGGTATCAAGATAGCCATAGTCCCCAATTTGATCGTTACCTGTGGTGCCATAACTACTTCGCAGCTTTCCGTAGGAAAGAAAATTAAAGGTATCCTTTGTAATAGGCTCTTTGCTGAAAATATAGGCAGCTCCAATGGCTCCAAAATTCTCAAAACGTTTACCAGGCCCAAAACGGCTTGAACCATCCCGTCTACCGGTAAGGTTTATGATGTATTTATTGTCAAGCACGTAATTAATACGTCCAAAAACCGCTTGATATTTATAATCTATATTCTGGTCTTTAAAAATTAATACTGTTGAGGCGGCGCTAAGGGAGTTAATAAGATCATTGCTTGCAAACCCAGAACCATACTGGTTCAATAGTGATGCCGAGCGTTTTTGAAAGGTACTACCAAGCAAAATATCCAGTTCTCCAAAACCAAGTGTGGGGGTCCAACGCAATTGTGGTTCTATGATGAAAGAGTTTCTACTTGATTGGTTTTTAAATATTGAGGATATTTCACTAGTAAGGCCAAAATCAGGGTTGAAAACTGTATTGGGATACGTTCTGCTCTCGTCCAAACGGGTGTCGGTGTAACCCAAGTTAACTTTACCTTCCAAATGGCGCGAAAACTTATAGGTCAATACGCTGTTAGCAATTAGGTTGTTCCGTTTGCTTAGATATTTACTTTCCAATTGTGCAAGAGGATTGTCAAAAGTTCCATCTTCAAAATTGAGATCACCATTTTCATCGAACAATGCGGGTGCATTCGGAGGGAGAAGACGGGTGTAAAAAGTAAGGTCGGCACCTGGCAGATCATTGTCTTCAATACTATAATTAGTGGTTAAATTAATGGTGAATTTTCGGTTTTCAGAAGTATGGTTAAGCTGGCTGTGTATGGTGGCCCTGTAATAATTATAATCGCCTGGGAATACAGTAGTTTCATTGCGATAGTTTCCATTGAGTAAAAATGTGGTCTGCTCATTACCTCCCGAAACTCCAGCCGAAACCGAAGTCGTATAGGCTGTGCCGCCAATCAATTCGTCTTGCCAATCAGTATCACGGTTACGGTCCCAAGTACCATTTACATCGTAAGCAAAAGTGGGAATTTCCGTAACTCCATCATTGCCAAATGCTTCTCGACGCATCTCTAGGTATTGCTGAGTATTGAGCAAATCAATTTTCTTGGTTATACTCGCAACTCCTGTAGAGGTACCTATTTTATATTGTGTTTTACTTGCTTTGCCCTTTTTAGTGCTGATGATTATAACACCATTGGCACCACGTGAACCATAAATTGCCGTGGCATCTGCATCCTTTAAAATCTCAATGCTTTTAATGTCAGTTGGATTAATAGCACTTAACGGGCTTATATTAGCATTGGCAATAATGGGCCCCGATGCATTACCAAAACCCAAAGAGCCAGATTCAAATGGAACACCATCAATTACATATAGAGGACGGTTACCTGCGGCAATACTATTTTGGCCACGGATAAGGATTTCAAAGCCACTGCCGGGAACACCAGTTGTTTGCTGGATATCCAAACCTGGACTGCGACCTTGTAATGAGCCAAGAAAATTGGCAACCGGCTGTTTTTCTATTTCTTTTGCGGTCACCTTTGAAATGCTTCCCGTTTTTTCAATGTCGCTGACTTTATAATAGCCGGCGTTAAGTACCACTTGTTCCAGAGCCGTGGCATCTTCCAATAATTTTACATTGATAATTGTTTTATTACCTACTGGTTCATGGATAGACTTAAAACCCAAGAAGGAAAACACTAAGGTGTCTTGCGGTGTTGCCAATAATTCCCAGCTTCCATCTAGCTGTGTGGTGGTGCCCCTGTTTTTATTTTTTATCAGGACATTAACGCCTGGTAGCGGTTTGTTCTCTATGTTTGTTACCGTTCCTGAGACAAGTTTAATATTTACTTGAGCGATAGGGTAGATGGTAACTGTAAAAAAAACGATTATGAACAAAGAGACCTTTACCACAAGGGTTGGTTTGTAGTTATTTTTCATACTTTTGTATTGATTAGATTAGACAATAATTTAATTAAGGCCTTTTACACTATGCGCAACAGGGTGTGGAGGCCTTTTTTATGCTTTTAATCATAGGCTTTTATTCATAGGCAGGTTTAATTAGTTATTTGTACGACCAATAGCAGAGAGAAACAGGATGCTTTGAAGAAAAGTTGGAGGGAAAAATTTTACCGAACCAAATACAAAAAGGCGTGGAACTCAACTTATTGTATCAGAGGTACTGGTATACCTTGCACACAAATAAGAGAGCCCACGCCCGGGACGTGAGCACCTTGCTTATCCTCTCGTGTGCTTAAAAATTACCAGTTTTCTGATACGAGACTCAAAGCGATGCTTCTAATTAATTAGAAATGCTATCGCAAATTTATTTAAAATCAATCAAATATATAAATATTTATCGGTACGGCAAAGCGTACCGATAAATTATTTAAGAAATAGTTAATTGTATGTATGCAAAATGAGTTTAGAGAAAAATCAAGTATTAAAATTGCCGTTGCTTTAAATTTGCTTTTAATTGAGAGAAAAACTAAGCTTAGCAACAAACTCAAATTAGAAGAAATAGCTAATAGTTACAATGAAATTGCACTAAATGCAGATATAAGAAAGGCAACAGTTTCTGATACTTTTAATGCAAAAACAATCCCTAGTTCATTAACATTACTACAAATAATCGAAGGTATGGGGAGTAATTTAAGTGATTTTGCTAAAATATATGACTCAATTACTGATAAGGAAATAAAAGCATTTGAAAAGGATTTAAATAGCTGATTATAAATCTTTCTTTTTTAAATCAGTTACTATATAATATCTGTCTAATAGTTTACCTTCTTGAAAAGCCACAAGGATGACATTTTATTTTTATTTATGTTACATTCTACCTCTACAAAAAAATTAAATAGTGAATACAAGGAATAGCGCTTTTTTCTTTTAGATAATAATTAATAAAATTTTCTTTTGTAAAATATTAAGTTGCTTTATTCAAAAAGTTATTTACATAAAACTAGAATAACACATTTTTATTATAACTAATTACTTATATTTATACCCATAAAGGTATAAAAATAACATTTTCATATAAATTATACCCATAAAGGTATAATTACTCTATGCGGTTAGTATATTACACCCGAAAAGGTATAACTATGAAAGACTGGGACAGACATAATAGAATTGCAGAATTCGTGCGGAACAGGCGTAAAAAGTCAGACCTCACCCAAATAGCATTAGCTGATATGACTGGGGTAGGAATTCGTTTTGTACGCGACTTAGAACAGGGAAAGCCAAATTTAATGACAGATAAAATTAATCAAATCCTGTTATTCTTTGGCCATACACTAACACCAACCCCCATAAGCAATGAGACAAGGAGAAATTTGGGTAAATAAAAAACTAGCAGGACTATTAACCGAAGATGATGATGGATATAGTTTTAGTTATCAAAAAGAATATTTAAAAAATAAAGAGTCCTTGCCCGTTAGTTTAACCCTGCCACTGAAAGAAAAGGTTTTTTATTCAGAAACACTTTTTCCTTTTTTTGACGGCTTAATTCCAGAAGGTTGGTTATTGAACATCGCACAAAAAAACTGGAAGATAAATCCTCGTGATCGAATGGGGCTGTTATTAACTACTTGCAGAGACTGTATTGGTAATATAAGCGTTGTCGAAGTATGAAATACTGTTTAGCCTGTCATAAAAAACTAGGGGGAAATGCGAACTATCACAAAAGTTGCCTTAAAGCATTTTGGCAGCAAGACAAGCCTATTTTACAGCTAAAATATAAATCAACTCAAATAGAGGAGTTAGCAAAAGAAAATGTAGCCCAACGTTTAATAGTAACAGGAGTGCAGCCTAAACTATCTTTAGGTTTTACAAAAGAAGATGGTAACGACCGGTTAACCATTGTAGGTGCATTAAATGGTAGGTACATTCTTAAACCTCCTTTTTCTCAATACCCAAAAATGCCTGAAATTGAAGCTTTATCAATGCTCCTGACAAAATCTTGTGGAATTGATACAGTTCCATTTTTATTGATTCCATTAGAAGATGGAGAATTGGCATACCTGACCAGACGTATTGATAGAACAGCTGACGATAAAAAATTACCAATGGAAGATGCATGTCAATTTACTGAAAGACTAACAGAGCATAAATACCGAGGTTCACACGAGCAAATAGCAAAAGGAATTATTGCGTATACAGAAAATCCATTATTGGAAGTAGTAAAATTTTACCAGCAAGTTATAGTTTCCTTCTTATTAGGTAATAGTGATATGCATCTAAAGAACTTTTCCTTATTAGCATTAAAAGATAGTAATTACCAGTTAGCCCCCGCCTATGATATGGTGGCAGTAAATTTATTAATACCGGAAGACAAGGAAGAATTGGCATTGAATCTTAACGGAAAAAAAAGTAAACTAAATCGAAACGATTTTAATGAAGCGATGCATAAAGCCCACTTACCTAAAAAGGCGATAGAAAACCTTTGGGACAGGATAGAAAACGGGATGCAAAATTGGCAAGAATTAATTAAGAATAGCTTTTTGGATAAAGAGCAAAAAGACAAATTTTTAGAACTTGTGACTGTAAGAGCTAAACAAATAAATTTACGCTTCATTGAATCTAAATAAGTTATAAATCGGGGATGAGGCAAGTATTATCAGTATTCTCAAATCATTAGTATTCAGTGTATAACATTATTTTATTCTGCTCTTTTGTTCTTTCTGATTGTATTTTAAAGTGATTAACTTTCATAAAAAGCTAACTTAAACTATATAAATACGTTGCAGTAACTTTTCCCTGTCCTGAATAAAAGCTATTTAATAATAAAATCTTATAAGATTAAATCTTAACGGAGTTCCAAATGGGATAGGTTTCAGATAGATATTAATTTTATGTGCTATTTATGATTTACTTTGTTTTGTTTTCACTTCAATTGAATTTTTCATTCTAGCCCGAAGTACTTTCATATCTTCACTCACTTTCATATCTAAAATCTTAGCGTAGTGTTGCGTTGTTTTCAGGTTGGTATGACCAAGCATTTTACTGACTGATTCTATCGGAACACCATTCGTTAGGGTTACCGTTGTTGCGAACGTATGTCGCGCTAAATGAAATGTGAGATTCTTAGTAATACCCGCCAAGCTTGCAATCTCTTTAATATAAGCATTCATTTTTTGATTGCTAAGTACAGGCAGCACCAAATCTTTTTCTTTCAGCAGCTCATTATCTTTATATTTATTAATGATGACTTGGGCAATGGGTAAAATTGGGATGTTACTTCTGGTATCGGTTTTAGAGCGTTTTGTTTTAACCCATTCTTCACCATCGGCGCCTAGAACGATATCACCTCTATTCAGTTTTTTGACATCGGCATAGGCTAGACCCGTGAAACAACAAAAGATAAAAATATCGCGCACTTGATCCAGTCTTTCTATTTTTAATTCGAGTGATATAATTTTTTGGATTTCTTCTTCAGTCAGAAACTCGCGCTCAACGATTTTCAATTTTCCTTTCCAATGTAAGAATGGGTCTTTGTCAATCCAGTCATTGGCGTGAGCAATACGGATAATCTTTTTAAAGTTTGTGATATACTTAATGGCTGAGTTGTGCGCACACTTTCGGGTCGTTTTAAGGTAGTATTCCAGTCCTGTGATGAACTTATGGTCTACATCCTGTACAGGAATGTCATTTTTCTTGTATTTCTTCTTAATAAAGCCTGCTACGTGTTTTTTACAAGTACGATATCGCTCAGCAGTTCCGGCAGCAAAATCTTTACCAATAAGACTATCAACTTCATTATTATGCTCTTGAAAGATTTCTAAAACCATCTTTTTTGTTTTGTCTTTACCTAAATAAACATCGCGAAGTTGAGTAGCAGAGTAGGCTATTCCATCTCGTTGAAGCTTTTGCTCTGTGGTGTATATTTTATTTTTAATAAAGTCAATTTCCCTATTTATTTCATGATTCTCTGGTGAGTTGCCTAATGCTTTCTGTGATCTAGTATTCCATAAATCAATATGCACTTTTCGATTAATACTGCACTCAGCCCGCTTACCGTCTAAGGTTATACGAAGATAAATATTGCTATATCCTTGAAGATTAGCCTTACTTTTTTTGATATAGAATAATATTGAGAGTTGAACTGACACCGAATGATTTTAAAATTTACTTCAATGTAGTAAAAATTTATTAAATCATCATCATTTTAAATAACTGAATATCAAATATTTAACATTCATTCGGTGTCAGTTGTAGATCGTTTCTAAGTGACACCGAATTAGCCCCTTTTAGCTTGCTATTATTTGATATTAAATGAAATCATATAAAATAAAAAACCCTCTAAATCAATTGTTTAGAGGGTTTTTATGGCCTTTTGTAGGACTTTTCGCGGAGAAAGAGGGATTCGAACCCCCGGAGGTGTGACCCTCAACAGTTTTCAAGACTGCCGCATTCGACCACTCTGCCATTTCTCCAAGTGTCTCATTGGGTATTCCCCAAATGCGAGTGCAAATATAACATCCTTTTTTTATTCTCAAAAGGCTTTTTTAATTTTTAATTGTCAATTATCGAAATTGGTTTTTTATCAAACCCAACTGCTACAAATGTAAAAAATCCTGTTACGGCTTTATCACGCTGATAGCTATACATATCCTCCATAAAAATATCAACTTTTACCACACAACTTGATTTTCCTACTGAATCTACTCGGGCGATCAATTCTACAATGGTACCCTGCGGAATGGGAGTCGTAAAGTCTATTTTATCGGTAGAAACAGTTACTACACGCTTACGGGAAAAGCGGGTAGCACAAATAAAAGAAGCCTCGTCCATAAGCTGTAAGGCGGTTCCGCCAAACAAGGTATCGTAATGGTTGGTGGTGTTGGGAAATACAGCTTTACAAATTCGGGTTTCACTTTTTTCAATTAGGGCTTGTAAATCAGGCATAGAAAAGGTTTTTAAAGGTATTGTGTTTAGTTATCAGTTCGTTTGGTAGATTTTAGCTAGCTATTGTTACTTTTGTACTACAAAGGTAACTTCATTTATGGCAACAGATATCATTGATCGATTAAAATGGCGGTATGCGACTAAAAAGTTTGATTCAGAAAAAATACTTCCGAAGAAAACTGTAGAGCAACTAAAAGAAGCGTTCAATTTAACGGCAACATCGTATGGGTTGCAACCGGTTACACTTGTTATTGTTAAGGATAAAAAGTTAAGAGAACAGTTGCTATCACCTAGTTGGAACCAGTCGCAAGTGGTAGACGCTTCGCATTTGTTTATTTTTTGTGTGGAAGAAAAGTTAAGCCCTGAATACATTCAGAAATATTTTGAACGGGTGAAAACGATACGTAACACGCCAGATGAAATTTTAAAACCATTTGAAGAGTTTTTATTAGATTCATTTGAAGAGCAATCTTCCGATGAAATACGAACCTGGGCTACCAATCAAGCCTATTTAGCTTTAGGTAATTTACTTACCGTATGTGCCGCTACCAATATTGATGCCTGCCCCATGGAAGGCTTTAATCCAACAGAATTTGACCGTATTTTAGGCCTAAAAGAAAAAGGACTAACTTCCGTTTTATTACTTCCAGTAGGATATAGGGATGAAACTGACTTTATGGCCAAAGAAAAGAAAGTGCGGAAAGATATGGACGATGTGATAATTGAGTTATAAACTCAACTTCATTTTAAAACATAAAAAACCCGGATAGTACATCCGGGTTTTTCAATATATATAGTATTCTTATAAGTTATTTTATCTCAACAACTTCAAGATCGAATGTCAAATCTTTACCTGCAAGTGGGTGATTGGCATCTACTACAATGCTATCATCTTTCACTTCAGCTACACGTAACTGACGCTCAGAACCATCAGGATTTTTAGCCATAAGACCCATCCCAACTTCTGGTTTTATTTCCTCAGGAAGGTTTTCCTTAGAAACTTCTTGGAAAAGCTCTTTTTGAACATCACCGTAGGCTTCTTCTTTAGGAACATTCACTGTTTTTTTCTCGTTCACTTTCATATCAACAAGCCCTTTTTCGAAACCTGGAATAAGCATACCTTGTCCCAAAGTAATCTCTAAAGGTTCTCTTTCCAACGAACTGTCAAAAACTTGACCGTCTTCCAGCTTACCTGTGTAATGTACTCTTACTGTGTCTTTTTCCTTAACTGTACTCATAAATTTGATTTATCTAATTATCAATTGTTTATCGAAGTGCAAAACTAAGGGATAAATGCCTAAATGAAGAAGAATCCCCAATAAATCCGCCCATTTGGGATAAGCTTAACAGTATTTGTTGTTGAAATGTTATTTCCAAGACATTTTCTGAAGCCTAATAGCGTTTAAAATAGCTAACAAGGCTACCCCAACGTCGGCAAAAACCGCTTCCCACATGGTAGCAAGACCTCCAGCACCCATAGCCATAACAATTGCTTTTACTATAAATGCCAAGGCAATATTTTGCCAAACAATATGTCTAGTCGAACGACCAATTTTTATTGCAGTTGCAATTTTTGAAGGCTGGTCGGTCTGTATAATTACATCGGCAGTTTCTATGGCTACATCACTACCTAAACCACCCATCGCAACACCAATATCACTCGTTGCTAATACTGGGGCGTCGTTTATACCATCGCCTATAAAAGCAACTTTAGTGCCTGGTTTTTGCTTTAACTGCTCTACCTCATTCAGCTTATCTTCCGGCAATAGACCGCCTTTTGCCCAATCAATTCCTAATTCGGTTGCTACTTGTTGGGTGATGGAATCTTTATCCCCCGAAAGCATGATTATTTTTGAAATACCTGCTTTTCTAATTTTCTGAATAGCTTCAAACGCATCATCTTTCAGCTCATCTGCTATAACAACATAACCTGCAAAGATATTTTCAATAGCAATCATCACGACAGATTCTACAATGGTTTCCGTTTTCGAAGGCACTTCAATATTATGTGACTGAAGCAACGAAGCATTCCCTACCAACACCTCTTTGCCATTTACCATTCCTTTTAATCCTTTTCCGGCCACTTCAGAGACATTAGTTGCCTGTAGTTTAGTTGTATTATCGTTGTATGCTAAAATAGCTTTGGCAATGGGGTGGGTAGATTGTTCTTCTATAGCCATGAGGTACGGCATCATTTCTTCTTCGGAAATAGTAGAAGTTTGAATTTCTTTTATTTTAAAAACCCCTTTGGTAACGGTTCCGGTTTTGTCCATCACCACGGTATTCACTTTTGTTACGGCATCTAAAAAGGAAGCGCCTTTAAATAGAATACCGTGTCTTGAAGCAGCACCTAATCCCCCAAAATACCCTAACGGAATAGAAATAACCAACGCACACGGACACGAAATAACCAAAAAGATCAACGCACGGTATAACCAAACCTCAAATATATATTCTGAAACAAAAAAGTAGGGCAGTAGGGTCAGCCCAATCGCTAAGAATACAACGATGGGTGTGTATACCCGTGCAAACTTGCGGATAAATAACTCGGTCTTCGATTTTCGAGCCGTGGCATTTTGTACGAGATCTAAAATACGGGCAATGGAACTATCTTTAAATTCCTTCGTAGTTTCAATTTCAATAACACCTTCCAAATTGATACTTCCTGCATAGACTTCTTCCCCTTTTTTAATGGAACTTGGTTTGCTTTCCCCGGTGAGCGCTGCGGTATTGACCGATGCTTTTTCAGATAGCAATACCCCATCCAACGGAATTTTCTCTCCCACCCGAACTTGTACCGTTTTGCCAACTTGTACGGTATCGGGTGGTACCGAAACAAAATCGTTATTACGTTGTACTAAGGCCTCATTGGGCCGAACATCTAATAAGGCTTTAATGTTTCCTTTAGCTTTCTTAACAGCAGCTCCCTGAAATAATTCTCCTACTGCATAAAACACCATCACGGCAACCCCTTCGGGATATTCACCAATCGCAAAGGCTCCCATAGTGGCAATGGACATCAATAAAAACTCTGTAAAAAAGTCACCGTGTTGAATACTGATCCATCCTTGTTTTAAAACAGGTAGGCCTACCGGTAAATAGGCGATGAAATACCAAACAATACGAATCCAGCCAGTAAAGAATGAAGCCTCGAAATAATCTAAAAGAATCCCTATTACCAATAATATAAAACTGAAAATAGCTGGAACGTAGGTTTTAAAGTCTAGTGCGCTTGTTTGTTGATTCTGACCGTCATCTTGATTGTGATCGTGTTCATCAGTTGCGCAACAAGCAGCTTGGGATTTGCAGGTTTTTGGGGTTGATTTCATAGCGTTAAAAGAATTCTCTATTTAATTTTTGTGCAATATCCCCATAATAGTAGTGCAATGGAAGTGCATTAACTTCCGCTGCAATTGGAACAGATACCTTTTACCACCAAATTAACATCTTCGGCTACATAGCCTTCGGGTAAACTGATCTGCGGAATCTTATGTTCGGTCAAGCAAACGGTTTTATCGCAATTACTACAATGAAAGTGTAAATGCAGATCATTTTCAATCTCACAATTACATCCCGGTTCGCATAAAGCGTACTTAGAAATACCCGTACCATCATCTATTTGGTGAACAATACCCTTTTCTTCAAAGGTTTTTATTGTTCTATATAAAGTAGTTCGGTCTGCTTTGGTGAAGGCCAATTCAATATCGGTTAAAGCTACCGCAGTATTTTGTTTCGCCAATTGCTGATACACCAGTGTCCGCATCGCCGTTGGGCGAACTTCCTTTTCAGTTAATTTTTTATCTATTTCGTTCATTTCTGTAAAAGATTTTAGACCTCAGAGACGTTAATAGCCTTAAAGGTCTATTATTCTATTCAAACTTTCAACTTCTAGCGTTGGTATTTTTGTTACAAATTCGTGATCCCTACCCGTCTCTCGAATTCACTCAACCACCTATCACTTTTTTATCTAGCATCTAACATCTAACTACTCATATCTTTTTTAATGACTATGCCCCGCTTCACCTTTTTTCCATTCAGCTAATAGATAATAGGCATTATTAAATGCCAATTGAGTATCAGATTCCAAAGGTTGTAGGAAATTAACCGCTACCCATTCACCATCTTTAGCACCGGTGGTGATTTCTACGGGTTTTAAACTCCAAGCATCTCCTTCTTTTTCTACTGTAAAAGCATATTTTTTATCTCCATCGGTACCAATGGCGCTTTCGGGTAAGGCTTTAGTTTGTGCGTTATCGGTTTGTATACGTCCTTGAATATACATCCCCGGAATTAAATGCCCTTCCTTATTTTCTATTTCGGCATGTACATGCAACGCTTTGGGGTTATCTTCAAACGTTTGCCCTACGGAATAGATTATCGCCGACAATTCTTTCCCTGGGATAGACTGCACACTAAAGGTAACGGTCTGTCCCTTTTTTACTTTATACACATCTTTTTCAAACACCATAAGGTCAGCGTGCACGTGATGGGTGTTGACAATCTCAAACAGGTTCGTTTGTGGGTCGACATATTGTCCTGTTTTCACCTGTACTTTTTGTACGGATCCTTCTATGGGGCTGCGTAATGCTACCCGTTGGTAGATGGTGCCTTTTTCTACTCCGGCGGCACTAATATTCAACTGTTGTAATTGCGCTTTTAAACCTTGCGCCAAGCTTTTTGCAGCTTGGTATTGGGCTTCCGTTTTTTGGAAGTTCATTCCTGAGCCTACACCTGCTTCATACAGTTTTTGCTGACGCGCATATTCTTTTTCTAAAAACTGACGATTGCTATACGCATCTAAATACTGGGTTTGCTTATCAATGATATTGGGGTGCGATAAATAGGCGAGTATCTGCCCTTTGTTTACTTCATCGCCTTCAATCACTTCTATGGAAACGACATTGGCACCCACTACCGATGTCACCATCGCTTCATTTTGTGGCGGTACTTCCAGTTGTCCGTTGGCTTCTACAAAGCCGCTCATTTTACGATCTTGTAGGGTGTTGGTTTCCATTTGTAAGGCTTCAAACTGTTGTGCCGAAAGTATCACTTCTTCTACGTGCGGTTTCTTGCTTGCTGTCTCTGCAGAAGCAGGTGTACTTTCAGACTTGGTATTCGAATCCCCGCAAGAAACGAGTACGATACTAGCGAGTACGAATAGGCTGTATATAGGGTTTATTGTTTGTTTCATCATATTAATTATTAAAATAGTGTAGTTGAAATACGGATTGTAAATAGTTATGTAACGCATCGAGTGCGTCCATTTCAGTTTGTATGGCATCGCGCATCAATTGCGTAAATGCGGCATAGTCCACTGCACCTTCTTTATAGGCCAATAACGCGCCTTTTCGTTGTTCTTTGGCGAGTGGTAGGGCCTCTTCTTTATAAAAACGCCACGATTTTTCCCATTTTTGAAAGGTCTGCACCGCTTGTTGATAGGTGGCTTCTATTTGTTGTTTGTTAAAAGCAGCTTGGTTCTTAGCAATTTCCGTCTCTATTTTGGCGGCTTTTGCTTTGCTGCGTTCGGAGCCTGCAAAGAGCGGAACAGATATTCCAGCCTGATAGCGGTAAAAGCCCGTCGATCCATTTACCTTTTGTAAACCGCCTTGTAGGTTCAACGTCGGTAATAAATTAGCACGGGCAGCTTTATAGTCAGCTTCGGCGGTTTTTATTTGTTGTTCAGATAATTGTAGCTCGGGATGTTGCATTAGTGTTGCTGAAAGCTGCTGCATCCCCAGTTCGCCTGCTTCAAAAGTATCAGGGACGGTGTAAAAGGTATCGGATACCAACCAAAGGTTCAGCTGTTGTAAGGCGATCTGGTAATCACTTAACGCCTGTTGCTTTTTGTTGGTGATTTGCAACGCCTGATTTTTTGCCGAAGCATATTCCAGTTTCGAAATCGCTTCTACTTCATAGTTAAGCGATACGGCTTCTGTAAAACGCCTGTAAATGGAATCCAATTCTTTATACAAGTGATACTTCCGCTTTTCCTGAAAGGCTTTCGACCATGCTTCTTTTACGGCTTGGGCAACTTGTAATTCCGATAGTTCCAAAGCGGTTTCGGCTAAGGCGATATGTTGCTTCCGCTGTTTGTTCTTAGCGCCAATGCCCAGCAAGTCGATGCCTTGTTGCCCGATGCCTACTGTGGTATAAACCCCTCGCTCGTCATTGATCTCTTCGCCACTGGTGAATACCGATGTTTTTCCGAAGTCATAGGCTGCGCCTTTCATAGCCGATTCCCGTTCGACCTCCAGTTGTTTCTGTTTTAGTAACGGATAGTTCTGCTGAGCAGTTTCTACGGCTTTTTTTAATGTAATCGGTAACAGGTCGGTGGTTGGATTTGTTACAGTTTCTGAAACCTCTTGCCCGTAAGTAGGAACAAACGCCGAACTTCCTAACAAACCAACGATTAGTAATGTGGTTGCTAATACGGGTTTTCTCATCATTTTTCGTTCTTTTCGTCTTTCTATCCATTGGTAGCAGATAGGCAGAATAAACAAGGTTAGTAGGGTGGAGGTGACCAAGCCACCAATCACTACCGTAGCCAAAGGCCGTTGTACTTCCGCTCCGGCAGATGCTGAGATAGCCATGGGTAAGAACCCTAAGATATCGGTAAAGGCGGTCAACATAATCGGACGGATACGCCGTTTGGTTCCTTGTATAATGCGGTCTTTTAAATTGGTGACCCCTTCTTCTTTTAGTTCATTTAATCCACTGACCATCACCAGACCGTTTAAGACGGCCACCCCAAAAAGGACGATAAATCCTACTCCTGCCGAAATACTAAACGGCATATCCCGTAACCATAAGGCAAAGATTCCACCAATGGTTGCCATGGGGATGGCGAGGTAAATCATTACGGTTTGTGGGAACGACTGCAAGGCAAAGTAGATCAAAATAAAGATTAAGACCAAGGCAATGGGTACCACCGTTTGCAGTTTGCTACTGGCTCGCTCTAGATTTTCAAACGCGCCGCCATAGCGTATAAAGTATCCGGGTGGTAATTCAAACTCGGCATCTAACTTCGCTTGAATGTCTTTTACAACCGATTTCACATCGCGATCCCGAATGTTGATCCCTACATAGGTACGTCTATTGGTGTTGTCCCTACTAATCTGCATTGGGCCGGGTTCGTAGCTTATCTTCGCTAGTTCGCGTAAGGGTATCTGTGAACCGTTGGGCAGATTGATATAAAGATTTTCAATATCCGAGATATTGGTTCGGTTTTGAGCTTTTAAACGCACTACCAGATCGAAGCGTTTTTCTCCTTCAAAAATCACACCTGCTGTACCTCCTGCAAACGCGGCTTGTACCGTATTATTCAAGGTATGGATATCCAACCCGTATTGCGCCAGTTTATTGCGGTTGTAATCAATGGTTATTTGTGGCAGGCCATCGGTGGCTTCCACTTTCATATCGGCTACTCCAGGAATATCGCCAATGAGGGTTCCTATTTCTTCGGCTTTACTAGCGAGGATATCCAGGTCTTCCCCAAACAACTTAATCGCGACATCTTCCCGAACCCCGGTCAATAACTCGTTAAAGCGCATTTCGATGGGTTGGGTAAACTCAAAGTTGACGCCGGGCACTACGCTAACGGCTTCCTTTATTTTATTGACCAGCTCTTCTTTTGAGTCCGCTGAGGTCCATTCATCCGTAGGTTTTAGAATGACAAAGACATCAGCAATATCCATCGGCATGGGGTCGGTTGGGACGTCGGCTACCCCAATTCGGCTTATGACGTCTGTAGCCTCGGGAAACTGCGCTTTGACAATTCGTTCTACCTTGGTGGTAGTTTCAATACTTTCTGAAAGCGAACTTCCGGGTTTTAAGATAGCGTGAAAAGCAATATCGCCTTCATCCAACTGTGGTATAAACTCGCCCCCCATTTGGGTAAACGTAAAAATTGCTAGGGCGAAGAAGCCTATCGCAATTCCAATAATCAGTTTTCCTTTCTTAAGGGAGGTGTTTAGTAACGGCTGGTATTTGCGTTCTACCCAGTGTACAAAACGGTCTCCGTATGATCTTTTCACTTCGGTTTTGTTCCCTGAGCGGAGTCGAAGGGATTTTTTGGGTATTTTCAGAAATAAGGCTGAAATCATCGGTACATAGGTTAAACAAAGGATCATCGCACCGATCATCGCGAAGATAAAGGTTAATGCCATCGGTTTAAACATCTTGCCTTCCACACCTTCCAACGCTAAAATGGGTAGGAATACAATTAAAATGATAAGTTGTCCAAAGAATGCCGCATTCATCATCTTTTTAGAAGCCTTTGCCGTTACTTCATCTTTAGTTTCCTTGGTAATACCTTTGTTTTTCCGAAGGTAGGAGTAGAGCATAAAGACCGTTCCTTCTACAATAATCACGGCGCCATCTACAATAATTCCGAAGTCAATAGCCCCCAAACTCATTAGGTTGGCCCAAACGTCAAATACGTTCATTAAGATAAAGGCGAACAATAACGATAACGGGATGGTGGAAGCTACAATCAAGCCGCCTCGCCAGTTTCCTAATAGCAATACCAAGACGAAAATAACGATCAAGCCCCCTTCCAACAGATTGCCAGTCACTGTTCCAGTCGTTTCAGAAATCAATTCACTACGGTCTAAAAAAGGAACAATGGTCACGCCTTCGGGCAACGACTTTTGTATTTGTGCTACGCGTTCTTTTACGTTTTCAATTACTTCGTTGGAGTTGGCACCTTTCAGCATTAATATCATGCCGCCTACTGCTTCACCTTTACCGTTTTTGGTCAGTGCCCCATAGCGCACGGCACTACCAATGGTGACCGTCCCCACATCTTTAATCTTTATGGGGATACCCTTTTGGTTTTTTACGACCATATTTTCAATGTCGCTCACCGTACGCGCCAACCCTTCCCCACGGATAAAGTTCGCCTGGTGGTTTTTTTCGATATAGGCGCCTCCGGTGTTTTGGTTGTTGTTCTCCAAAGCGGTGTACACATCCGAAATGGTGATCCCGATAGCCCGTAGCTCGTCTGGGTCTACCGCTACTTCGTATTGCTTTTTGTTTCCGCCTACCGCATTTACTTCAATTACGCCGGGAACCATCGCCATCTGTCGGCGTACGATCCAGTCTTGCATAGTACGCAAATCGGTGGCGCTGTATTCATCTTTATAGGCTTCGTCCACATCGAGGGTGTATTGGTATATTTCGCCCAGCCCTGTGGAAATAGGCCCCATAGACGGTTCGCCAAACTCATTGGGGATCTGCTCTTGTACTTCGGTTAGCTTTTCGGCAACCAATTGCCGGGGCAGATAAATGCCCATATCGTCGTCAAACACAATGGTGACGACCGATAACCCAAAGCGTGAAACCGAGCGTATCTCGGTAACATTGGGTAGGTTGCTCATCGCCACTTCTACGGGATAGGTAACAAACTGTTCAATATCTTCCGTGCCTAAGTTGGGCGATTGGGTGATTACTTGTACCTGATTGTTGGTGATGTCTGGTACCGCATCAATGGGGACTTGCGTCATACTCCAAATACCCGCACCGATGAGCGCGAGGGTCATGAGTCCCACTATAAATTTATTATTGATCGAGAAATCAATGATTTTATTGATCATAGGTATGAAATTAATACAACTACGGCTGTTGAAGGCGTTACTAAACGGTCAACAAAGCGTGGTTATGAATAGATATATAGGTTGATAGCCCGTACGGGTGTACGTGCATTATCGAGGAAAGCAATATCTGTTTATGCTACAACACGGAGTCGTAGGCTGAGATACCTGCTTATGCAGGTATTCTTGGAGGTTGGAGTAGGGTGTGTGGAATGTCTTCTCCTAAACTGTCAAAGTGTAGAAATATATGGTTTGAGATATCCATCGCAATAGGCTCAAAAGCCGCGGTACCGATATCCAGTGTATGAACATGGCAACAATGGCATTGGCAAAAAGGGGTACAATCGTCACTATCTTGGTGATCGTGGTCGATGTCTTGGGTACTGACCACCTCGGTCTGGGTGTCGTCTTGGGTAGGTGCCGTATCACTACAAGGCACTACATTGAGCCCCAAAAAGTAGATAGATAATATGACTGCCAAAACTTTCACGTTACAAATATAGGGAAAATGGAGGTGCAATTGGGTTGCAAAATATATTATCAATAAAAAGAGAGTGTTATTTTTTTACCTCAGTTCTTTGTTAGTTGTAGTAGATTAAAAGACTTTATTTCCATCAAATTCAATACCTACATTTTTTAATTCTCTTGAAAGTAATAATTTCCATCCATCACTTGGATCGATTGCTATATAAATCACACCATCGTAATCAGAAGGTTTTTCAATATCTCCTTTCATTAATGCACAAACTTTATTTCTTCCTAATTTTCCTAAAAAGTAACCTAATTCCAATATAACATTTTGTCGAGCTCTATAGTTTAATGAATCTTTATTTTTAAGAGAATTACCAAGGTCATCTGGGGTCATCAATATTATTGCAAATTGAACTGATGAGTGCTTTTCAAATTTTTCGATAATTGTTAACCCCTCATTAACCTGTTCGTGAAGAATAATAGGTTTTAAATTTAGTTTTTCTAAAAACCGAGCAACTTTTTCCTTTAACTCGTTATCATGGCCATGTACAATAAAAATTTCCTTTTTATTTTTAGAAATATTCTTTTCTTCAACATTTTCTTCTATATCATCTTCAAATTCTCTTTCATCAGTAGAGAGAAGTACACCGATTGCTTCATCAATAGAATCAATTATTATTGATTTTACATCTACTCCATATGGAGGGTCAAAAAAAACATCAAAGGGGTTTACATTCTGCATTCCAAACCCGCCAACCAATTTTGGTGGTTCCCAGTCAAAGCGCTTGGCACACCCTGTTTTTATTAAAATATTTTGTACAAATGATTTTTTCCTGTTGATATCAGCTCGCAATTTTTTTGATTTCTCTGAATCTAAATCAATAAAAAACCATTGTGATATCAGAGTTTGAAAATCCTCTAATTTCTCAATAATTCTTTGCTTTTTCTTTTCAAATTTAGTCATCTATTACAGTTAACGGTCTCGGTTATGAGTAGTTGCGTGGTTTAGCACATAACTTTGCAAGTACACACCTAGCTGAAAATCCTCGAGTATTTACAGAAGTAGGCGAGAACAAGCAATTACTTATAGTCATTATTATGTTGTGTTTATTTCGTTTTTAATTTCATTATAGTATTCTGAACAAGCGAATATGTAAACTATAAAACAACTAGTGATTATTTTGACAATTTCTAATTCAGTCCAATCATTTGCTGAATGTGTATCATTATTTCTATAGTAGTAAGAAGTTTGTATGTGTTTACCGAATCTATATTTTCTCGCGTTTCTAAAATCCTTATATCTTTCTTCTGTTGGGTCAATTCTATCGAGTTTATCAATTACAGCTCCTAATCCCTTTTTTTTTGAGGTAATATAATTATAATCAGGATTATTTACTAAAAAAAGAATTTTCTTTAATAGAGGGTCTAGACAAGTTAGAAACTGTTTTAAATAGTTTAGCTTATCGACTCTATCAGATGCAGAAAGGTAAAATTTGTTTAAGTTACCTAATAACCTTTGGTCAAGTCCATCGAATTCGCTAACACCTGTATTGTATGCAATTAACTCATTAAACAATTCTATACCTTGCTTCAAATCAAATGGATAACTTGGCGAAGTTTGGTCAGCAAAAGAATCTTTTAAATCACGATAAAACTTTTCTTTAATTGACTGCCAGTTAAATTCATCTATTGCTAAATTTTCTGCGTCTTGTTGTTTTAACGAGATTACAATTCTATTTTTATTTTTGGATTTTATAAAATATTCAGTTTGGTCAAATAATTTATAAAAAGAAACTCTTGTAAAATTCTTATCTAAAGGTCGCAAGGTTTTGATGATTTCAGATGCTAATGCTTGTTTGGACTGTTTTTGATTTAAATACTCAATAACCTTTAATCTTTGCTCAATTCTATATTCTGGCTCGTGGGCAACCTCACGTTTTTTTCTTTTTGCAAATGCTAGACTAGAATATTTTTGTTTCCACTCTGGGAGTATCCATTTTTCAGATTCAACTTTTAGGCAATCTCTTCCTATAATAGAGCGTACTGAACTTTCCTTTAAATTGGGTCTCTCTTTGATTACCTCTTGATAAATTTCATCGTAACTACTTGGTTTGTCTAATTTGTATAGTGCCTTTTTTATGAGTAGCTCAATTTTGACAGAATTTTTTCCCCAAATTTTCAGCCCCCAATATCCAGTTTTACCTAGAGCAATAAATCTATTGTCTGAGGCAATTGCCAAACTATGCCTATCATATATTTTCGAAGTATTAGAATGAACTAATCTGCGATTTATTTCTGATACAATATTGTCAATATACATAGTATCTCCATTTTCAATTAATATACGGTAAGCTCTATCACTTGCACTCGATAAAAACTCAAATTTCACTTGATATAAATTTATATCCCCATTTTGTATCATTTCAATTTCTGGCAGAATCTCGATAGCTTTGACAATATCTTTATTGGTAATAATTTTAGCTTTTCTTTTGCAGTTAATAATTACTTGCATCTCATTCAGTGGTGAAATTGATTTTTTTAGTGTTCTTAGAACTAAATCAGCTGTTTTAAGAAATTTTTTCTTTTCTGATTTATCTATAATCAGGATATCTGCAGTTGTAAAATAAGTTTCCACTTTACCACATATGTGTAATGAAAACAAGTCTATAATTAAATTAACTACTTCACCATTTTTATTATTGTAAGAATAATTTTCTATTAAAAATTCAATTAAGGTCTCTCTACTAAGTATTTTTTCTTCAAAAACCTCGTTCTTTAATTTTACATAGTTAGAGCATAGTTCATTAATACAATTACATCTTAATTCTTCATCTATTCCTTTTGAGAGAAAAGAGTCAATTTTTTCTAAGGTTCTTACCTTGAGCTGTCTAATTCGCTCACTCGTTTTTTGATAATAATCAGAAAGTTCCTCTAGAGTATATTTATCAGAACTATTGAGACCATAATAATGATTAATAATACCTTTTAGTAAATCATTATTGCCTAAATTTAAGTAGTCACTAACAGTTTCCTTAATTAAATCAATAAATGAGTCTGGATTTAAATTCGGGTAATCTAAAGGGATAAAATATTGTTTGGTCTTTGATTCTTGTAATTCAATCAAGTCAATTAAATTGTGCTCAATATAATCTTGATAATTTTTAAGTTTGGAAACCACTGAGGCACCAATTCCTCTTATTTCAGAAAATTCCAGAATATCGATATTTGAAACTTCTTGTAAGTTAGTAATGCCAAGCAGATCAAATTTTTTCAATAGGATTGATGGAATTGTTTCAAAAACATATTGAATCTTTATATTTGATTTATTCATTTTGTTTGTTTATCCAAATGCAACATAACTTGCGTATAAACGCAATTGTGTTTATATTTTTATAACAGGGGAGGTAACTTCCCCAAATATACCCAACTTTTTCAATTCCCTATCCATTCACTTCCCCAACATAGCAACTCGTCGCTGCTGTAGGGTGCTTGGCTTGGTCGGTAAAGGTCGCCCACAACTGTAACGGTTGCTCTGTAAATCCGGCGGGTATCGTAAGGTTTACTGTGGTGTCTTGGCGTTCGGCACAGGCTTCAAAAAAATAAAAGGTATGTAACGCTGGGGCGTATGCGGCAACGGTCAATAGATCGTTCGGGGCGGCGAGGGCTTGCTCGCTGTTATCGGTCCACGTAAGCTGGATGCTGTTGTTTACTCCTAGCGTGAGGGTGACTCCCAAGACACCAGGTATCGCGCCTTTGCTGATGAGTACTTTAGGGTAGTTCATATAGAACAGTCCGTTTTCTTGGCGGGTAGCGTGTAGTTTGTGGTACGACATCGCATCGTAAAACCGTTGGCTGGGTGCTGTGCTTTCGCCAAAATACTGTTTTAGAAAAAAGCGGTACTTCGCTAAAAACGAGCTGACCAGTCCAAAATCACTTTGGTTGCTCAATTGTGCTTGGCTACGCGGTATGCTAGAAGGTTGCGGTGCCGAGCGTATAATGTTTTTGTTTCGCCAGGTGGCTCCTACCACCGGGCCTACTTTTCCAGAGAAGCCTCCGAGGAGGCCATTTTGTATGGTTCCCATAAGGTTACGTTAGTTAGATTATAAAAAGGGGAGACAGCAATATAATGTGTAATTATCTAATTTGCAAATTGGTACTGTATTTTTTGCTATTTGATAAATGTATTTTATATGTTACTTTTTTCCAGCTAATTATTACACAAAGAGGAAGTATTTTAAAAAATTCTGACTTTGGCCTATCGGAAAGGTATCGTAAAATTTGAAATAAAAGTGCCGTTAAGAATTTTAGGCTGTTCGAGCTAGACGACTAGTTCACGCTTGCAAGTGTAGTAAAGCGAGTTCCTAAAATTTAGGCACGGAATGATAAATTTAGATACCGTTTCGTAAGCCTAGATTTTTTTGGTTCGTTTTTTCATCAATGGAAAAAATGAACAGGTATATTATTTAGACTAAGACCGTAATTTTTCCAATTTTTACACAAAACACAACCACCCTTCCGTTGGGTTTTGTCCCAGTTTTCTTCGAGTGTTCTTCGACTTTTGTTCGACATGACCCCCCATTTTACGTATAAAACTCGAAGGAAACTAGGGGAAAAGTCGAAGAAAACTACTTGATGATCCTATTTTTAGTATCGTTTTGTGTGGGGGGATTAATTTTTTTTATGGGGCGGTTTTTAGAGAAAGCTTACTTATAAAAATGTGATTTTGTGGTTGTGAGATTATTCTTATATTTGACAACCTAACCAAATCTTAATTTTAATGCTCCGAATTTTACCCCCGCTATTTGTAGGTATATTTCTATGTCTATTTTATACTACAAATGCTCAAGTAGGAATCAACACGACAAGTCCCAATGCTCAATTAGAAGTTCAATCCAGTAATCAGGCAACCCCTGCTAATACAGATGGGATATTGATACCCAAGATAGATGTCTTTCCGGCTACTGATCCCACTGCTGCTCAAGATGGGATGATGGTATATCTTACAACGGCAACAGCGACTCAAGCCGCTGGATTTTATTATTGGGATCAAGTTGCAGGAGCATGGTCGGCTTTAGGTGGCGGCGGAGACGGCTGGAACCTTACCGGAAATGCAGGTACCGATGCTTCGGTTAACTTTTTAGGAACCACCGACAATACTGACCTTATCTTTAAACGTAATAATACTTATAGCGGAAAGTTACATAGCACTGAAACTGCTTTTGGAGTTAATGCATTGAACACAACTAGTACCGGAGATAACAATACGGCTGTGGGTGTTAGTTCATTAACTGCAAATACGGATGGCAATAATAATACTGCCATCGGGTATACAGCACTTTATAATAGTGAGACCAGTAGTAATACCGCAATAGGAAGTAAAAGTATGTACCATACGGTTAGTGGCTATGAAAATGTAGCAATGGGCTATTATGCATTGTATGAAAATATTAATGGGAGCTTTAATACGGCCATAGGAACGGCAGCCCTTAGAAAAAATACAAGCGGTCAATACAATACAGGCGTAGGGTATATGGCTTTACAGGAAAACACAACTGGGAAAGACAATATTGCCATAGGGCAACGGGCGTTACATTCAAGCACAACCGTATCGAATACTATCGCTATAGGTACATACGCTTTAAATAATAATTCATCAGGTTCTAGCAATATAGGGGTAGGGTATTATGCCTTGAGAAATAATACCACCGGAAGTTTTAATTCAGCATTCGGCTTTGAAGCCTTACTTACAAATGTTACAGGTGGATATAACACATCTTTGGGGTATAAAGCACTGACTAATAATTATGGAGGAGGAAATAATACAGCTATTGGGGTAAATGCGTTAGGAAGTAACAAGCACGGAAATTCTAATACGGGCATAGGAAGAAGAGCTTTATCTTCTAATGCTAATGGAGATCACAATGTAGCGATAGGCTACCAAACACTTGAAAAAAATGGTAATAGCTTTAACACGGCGGTAGGAAATTATGCAGCGGCTGCCAACACGAGTGGTACCAATAATACTGCAGTAGGCTATAAATCCCTTGAGAAAAACAAAGAAGGTGCCAATAATACAGCACTAGGATATACTGCACTTCAAAATAATAAAGGACATAACAATACTGCGATAGGATATAGTGCATTTAATCCATACACTGCAACAGCTTTTGATAATTCAACAGCTATAGGAAACGGAGCTACTATTTCAGCATCCAATCAAGTAAAGTTAGGTAATAGTGCTGTTACTGAAATTGGTGGGTATGCAGACTGGACTAACTATACGCCACCCCCTTTAACATTAAAAAATATTCAAAAAAATGTACCGGGGATAGCCTTCATAGAAAAGTTAGAACCTATTATATACCAAGTAAAAAGTACAGATGCTTCCCAAACGAAAACAACCAGTGGCTTTATAGCTCAAGAAGTAGAAAAAGCCGCAAATGAGCTAGGATATAATTTTGGTGGAATTGTAGTTCCTACCAATGATTCTGATGTGTATGGGATTCAATATGCACAGTTTGTGATGCCCTTAGTGCAAGCTGTAAAAGACCAACAAGAGATCATTGAAAAACAAGAAGAAAAAACAACTGCTCTACAAGAAAAAGTAGCAAAATTGACGCAGCGATTAGAAGCCGTGGAAGCGATGATCACCAAATAAAATTGATAAAAAAGAAAAGTGACTTACGGTCTAAATTCGAACAAAACCACACTATGTTGTGGTTTTATTTTTTTTAGATAGTTAATCATTTTTGTACTATAACAGCACCTATATAAAAGACTACAAATATAGGATGCAGAAATGAGGAGCATTAAGAATTACAATAGATGCAATAAAGTAATAATTTAGAGTTTATAGCACCTACCTTTTTGCTGTATGGAATCCTTTTATTTGCTAAACCACAAATAACTTACCTATTGTTTTTAATATTTATTTTCCTCTATTTTTTGTTTTAAAATGCTTTCTTGTCTCTTTTATAACAGCGTGTTACAAGCTACTCAGTTGTTCTTTAATTTACTCTAAAATAGGTTTCATGTTAATTTTTTTATAGATAATATTATTTTTATTTGTTCTAAATAAGAATAATTATATAGCTTTGCGGCAGCTAACAAATCGACCTAATGAAGTTTACATTTCTATCTATTTCCTTCCTTTTTTGTAGTGTAGTTTCCTTCGCTCAAAACTCAACCGTAACCGATTCCACTGATGTTGAAAAACTGGAAGAAGTAGTGGTAACCGGGCAGATTAATCCGCAGTCGGTTAACAAATCGGTGGTAGAAGTAAAGGTGATTAGCAGAAAAGACATAGAGCGGCAAGCTGGAAACACCTTAGCTGATGTATTAAATAACACTTTAAACTTGAACATTACGCCCAATACATCCACTGGGAAAAGTGGAGTAAGCTTGTTTGGGTTGGACAGTCAGTATTTTAAAGTGTTGCTTGATAATATCCCGATGATTAATGAAGAGGGCGTAGGCAACAATATGGACTTAACCTTAATAAACTTAGACGATGTTGAACGTATAGAATATGTAGAGGGTGCCATGGGGGTTCAATACGGATCGAATGCTATTTCAGGAATCATCAACATCATTACCAAGAAATCATCTAAAAACAAACTCGATATTACCGCCTACGTGCAAGAAGAAACCATAGGCGATGAGTATGAGTGGTTTGATAAGGGCCGCCATATTCAATCGATTAAAGTGGGTGGGAATATTTCAGAAAAACTATATGCCAATGCCACCTATACCCGGAATGACTTTGGAGGTTTCTGGAACGATAAAAAGGGCGAGAACTACGAATTAAACGACGGCCTTCGCGGACACGAATGGTTACCGAAACTACAACAAAACAGCAAGGCGTTACTATCCTACGAAGCAGAAGGGTTTAACATCTTCTATCGTTTTGAGTACTTGCACGAAGACATTTATAAATACAACGAAACGGTAGATCCCAACGAAAACGCATCGACGGGAACCACCAATCCTTCAGCGTTGGATGAACAATACACCAACAACCGATTGTACCATCACTTAAATAGTAGCGGGAAACTATTTAAAAAAGTGAACTACAATGTATCCCTTTCCTACCAAGAACAGACCAAAGATCTGGAGCGCTATACCTACCGCATTCGGTCGGGAGCTAAAGAAAATGTAGAAGAAGGCGAATACCAAAGTAGGAGTGCAATCTTTTCCAGAGGTACGTTTAGCAATTTATTAAACAGTGAGTGGCTATCGGTACAAGCGGGATATGAATTAACCTTGGAAGAAGGTTCCGGCTCATCGGTAGCAATCGTGATTGATCCTGAAGAAGGTGCGGTATCACAAAGCTTAAATAATTATGACGTGTTCGCCGCTTCCGAAATGCAACTAACAGAGCGGTTTTCATTACGGCCAGGTGTTCGGGTTTCTTTTAGTAACCTGTTCGATACCCAGTACATTGGGTCGTTAAGTGCCAAGCAAACCTTGGGTGACGATTGGGAGTTGCGCGCTATCGTAGGTTCGGCAAACCGAACCCCCAACTACAATGAGTTATACACTTATTTTGTAGATGTAAATCACAACGTACAAGGAAACGGCGCCTTAACCCCAGAAAACGGCGTTTCTACTTTTCTTCATATTAAAAAGCGCAGCAGTCTGGCCGATGGAGCACTTCGGTTAAAAAATAAAATCAGTTTTAATTACCTAAACGTAGACGATAGAATTGAATTAATTGTGGTGAATCAGAGTCCGTTGGCGTATCAATACAACAATATTGACAGCTACAAGGCAATGGGCGTATTTTCAGAAAACGAATTGTACTATCAAAATATAAAAGCACAATTGGGCGCTTCGGTACAGGGGATTTCAAAAGTATTGGACAGCCGTACCAATAGCAATGACGACTTTCTGTATAATTTTCAGTTGAATGCGAATGTCGCTTATACCGTACCTAAATGGGACACTACCTTCTCGTTGTTCTATAAACACATAGGCGAGCAGCAACAGTTTGTAGAGAAAACCAATGCCGAAGGCAATCAAGAGTTTTTTACTGGGAAGACCGAAGCCTATAGTTGGCTAGATACAACCATCAACAAATCATTTTTCGATGGCGCGTTTATCACCACATTAGGTGCGCGAAATATATTTGATGTCACTGCAGTAAACACCACCGCGTTTGAAGGCGGAACCCATAACGGTCCGCCCACACAAATACCCTTGGGCTATGGACGCTCTTACTTTTTAAAACTAACCTATCATTTAACCCTATAACCATGTCAATATTTAAATCATTTAAAATACTACTTGTCGCATGTATTGCTACTGCTACCTTAGTTTCGTGTAGCGATGACGATACTACGACGGTACAAGGCGAGCCTTTTGTGGCAGCGTTTGAGAACCTTTCGGCTAACTTAGGAGAAATAGAAGGCAATGAGGATATCAAACTAGTGTATTCAGAAACTGCTTCAGAAAACGGAGCGATCACACTTTCGTTAGAAGCTACGAATGCGGTATACGGAGAGGACTTTACAACGGAACCTGCTGCGGAAGGAAACACGATTACCTTGCCTATTACTGAGGGAACAAGAGAAAATACAATAGCTTTCAATAAACTGAATGCTAATTTAGATGAAACAGTAGTTATTACTTTTACTATTACCGACATTTCATATCCTAATGCTCAGATACAAGGTAATACTGCTTTTGCTTTAAATAGTTCCGCTTCTTTAGGGCGTTCATTAGCCCCAGAAGTAGGTGGTCCCAATGAGCAAAACCAAGTGTATATTGATTTAAGTTCCGAAAAAACAACTGTTGTACAACGTGATTCTTGGGATCTAGGGTTTTATGCTGGAAATGAATTTCGAGTAGCAATAAACGGTTCCATTTATATGGCTACGGCACAATTGGATGCTACCAATATTGATGCGGTAACCGAAGCCGATGTTACGGGTATACAAGACCAAGTAGCGGTGGGAACCTTCGATCCCGCTAATGTTGCATATATAGATCATCCTGACGGAAACATTACCAAAAATGCAATTGGTGCTATAAGTGACACCGATGCTGATAACAAGGTGTATTTAGTGAATTTAGGATATGAAGTAGGAAACACTACAGCAGAACAAGGAAGTGTAACTGTAGCTGGAGATGCTAGAGGTTGGAAAAAGATTCGCGTATTAAAACGAGGGGACGATTACCTACTACAATATGCCGATCTAAATGCTACCACACACCAAGAAGTGACCATTTCGAAAAACAGTGGATATAATTTTACCTTCTTCAGTTTCAACACCAATAATGTTGTTTCTGTAGAACCGGAAGCAGACCAATGGGATATCAACTTTACAGTTTTTACCAATATAATAGAAGAGGCTGGTTCCTATGGTTATTCAGATGGGGTTTTGCACAACCGTAAAGGAGGCGTGGTGGCCTATGCCATCAATACAGATGAAGTGAGCACCACCTATGATGACTTTTCATTGAGTAACCTAAACACAGCCAACTTTCAAGAAGACCAACGTACTATAGGCAGTAGCTGGAGAGAGGTGATTAATGAAGATAAGGTATTGTTTGATAATATGTTTTACATCATTCAAGATCTAAACGGAAACACCTATAAACTAAAATTCACAGCTCTATTGAGCGACCAGGGAGAACGTGGATACCCTGAATTCAAATATCAATTATTACAATAACAAGTAAACCTATTACAAACATTACAACAGATAAAAGAATGAAAAAAATACTACATATTGCAGCCTTTATAGCAACGGGATTCGTTGCCACTGCACAAGAAACCATCAACCTTTCTATGGGTGCTAATTATGAAAATGAGGTCTACGTAAAATTAGCAGACGAAACACAGAACACCTATGCCGCTGCTAGTTGGGATGTAGCCTTTTTACGTAACAGTGCACAGAATATTGGCATTCGTGTAAACGATGGCGCCGGAATACAGGTGTTTGAAGCAGCGAACGACCCAGCAGAATGGAACAATATCGATGTAACTAATGAAGCATCTTGGACACCATTATATAACGATGATACCAATTGGGACAACGGAGCCTTTATGCAGGGATCAGCTACGTATGGTTGGGGAGAGTATAACCCAGCAACCCACCACGTAGAAGGAACCATCATCTTTGTATTGAAATATGCCGATGGTACCTATCGTAAGTTTATAAACGAAGACTTTTTTGGCGGGTACACATTTAAGTTCGCTACTTGGGATGGTAGCGCTTGGGTAAATGAAACGACTACAACAGTTGATAATGATGATAACCCTAATAACCGTTACAACTACTATTCATTACAAAACAACGAAGCCGTTGTAGCTGAGCCAGCTGTAACAGAATGGGATATGGTGTTTAGAAAATATGTTACAGAATTACAGGCAAATACAATGTATAATGTAACTGGCGTGTTACATAATCCAAATATCACCGTAGCGCAAAACGAAGAACCAACGGGAGAAGCAGATCCTGCTAATGTAACCTACTCTGAAGAAATTAATACTATAGGGTACGATTGGAAAAGCTTTGACGGTTCAGGATATTTAGTAAACAGTAATATGGCGTATTATGTTAAATATGATGAAGATACCGTATACCGATTGGTATTTACTTCATTTGAAGGGTCTTCAACTGGAAACATCGAGTTGGAATATCAAGATGTATCTAGTTTATTAGGATTTGAAGATGTAACAGAAGATGTTTCCTTCGGAATGTTTCCAAACCCTACTACCAATGGTCAAGTATCAATTGTGTATGATGTAGCTAATACTGTTTCAGTAAAAAATACGATTGAAGTATATGCAATCAACGGAGTGAAAGTATATTCAGAAACGATGTCTACTGCATCTGGTTTTTATAACAAGACATTAGACCTTTCAGGCCTACAAAGTGGTATGTATATGGTTACCTTTACCGCCGGAAAAAACAGTGTAACGAAGAAACTAATTTTGAACTAGTATAATTATGAAAAAGACAATTTTTGCGTTAATAGGATTAATAGCTATCAGTGCTAGCAGTAATGCACAAAGCAAACAAGAAAAGGATAGAGAGGCTATAAAGAATATGTGTGGGTGTTACGAAGTAACCTTCAACTTCACTGAAACATTTGAATATGTAGAAGATTCTACTTACATACCGTCAAAAACTAAAATAGCTGGTGGTTTAGAGTGGGCAGAACTTATTGAAGATAAAGATGATAAGGTGTCTATTCAGCATCTATTAATTGTAGGGCCACCCAACCAGCCACATATAGTAAAACACTGGCGTCAGGATTGGGAATATGAAAATACCGATCTATATCTATTCAACGGTGATAACCAATGGACCTATACTAAAAAGCCAAAAAGCGACGTAAAAGGACAGTGGACGCAGAAAGTATTTCAGGTAGATGATAGTCCGAGA
Organism: Marixanthomonas ophiurae; assembly: GCF_003413745.1. NCBI lineage: Bacteria > Pseudomonadati > Bacteroidota > Flavobacteriia > Flavobacteriales > Flavobacteriaceae > Marixanthomonas > Marixanthomonas ophiurae. The sequence goes on from NZ_QVID01000001.1 coordinate 2,183,530, forward strand.
TACGAAGGCTCTGCTACTTGGGTACACGTAGATGGTAAAAGCTATTGGGAAAATACTACAACAGCACCTTTGCCACGAAGAGAGTACACCCAACGTAGTGATTATAATGTAACAATGCGCGGAAACCGTCACGAGATAACCGATTTTGGTTGGATACACGATCAAGACAATGAAAAAATTGTACGAAAAGAAGGCGCAGAAGATGTAGTAATCGCCAAAGAAAAAGGGTACAACGTGTACAAAAAAGTAGATGACAGCAAGTGTAAAGCAGCCCAAGACTGGTGGAAAGAACACCAAGACAAATGGGCTACGGTTCGCGCGAAGTGGGACAACGTATTTGGAAAAGACGAAGACTTAGCCTTAAAAGAAAAAGTAGATAACAAAGTATTGTTTAAATACTTGTTTGATGAAAATATGACCGATAAGAAAGAAATAAACGGAGTGATCGACTCTTTTGTAATCGAAAAATAAATAAAATATGAGCTGCCTAAAAAAAATAAACTTGTGTTTGGTATTGTTAGTAAGCACGTTTGCTAGTGCACAGACCAATAATTCATTCTTAGAAAGAAGCTTTTGGAAAACCAATCCGACTATACCAGCCGTCGAACAAAAAATAAAAGAAGGCAACGATGTCACACAGTTAAATTCCTATGGATTTGACGGTGTTACCTATGCTATCTTGGAAGACGCCCCATTAGCTACCCTTAAGCATATGCTAACAAAAGAAGGGAATGGTGTGAATAAATTAACCCACGACGGACGAACCTATATTTTTTGGGCAGCTTATAAAAACAATATTGACTTAGTAAAGCACCTATTACAAGCACGTGCCCGAACCGATATTCGGGATGACCATAGTAATACCATTGCGTTGTTTGCTGCTGGAGCCGGAAATACCAATGCAGAACTATACGATATATTAGCGCAACACGGCGCCGATCTATCGAACGAAACCACTAAAAACGGTGCAAACATTCTATTATTAGCAGCGCCGCATGTAAAAGACTTGAGTGAGTTGGATTATTTTGTTTCTAAAGGGATGTCCTTACAAAGCACCGATACAGCTGGGAATGGCATCTTTAATTATGTAGCCAAAACAGGAAATGCCAACCTATTGGATGCCCTCATCGAAAAAGGAGTTGCATATAAAGAGCTAAACAAAGAAAAAGGCAATGCAATGCTTTTCGCGAGTCAGGGTACACGAGGCACCACCAACGGACTGGAAGTGTATCAATATTTAGAGTCAAAAGGCATTAACCCAAACGTGACCACTACTGAAGGCGTAACCCCATTGCATACATTAGCATATAGAAGTGATGATAAAGCAGTACTAAACTACTTTATTAAAAAAGGAGTGGATGTAAACCAAGCCAATGAAGAAGGCAACACAGCTTTTATGAATGCAGCCTCGGCAAATAATATGGAGATTGTAACACTATTGGCAGAGAAGGTTACAGATATAAACCATACCAACAAAAAAGGACAATCAGCATTAAGCTTGGCAGTAGCCAATAATACTGCTGAAGTAGTAGCGTATCTGTTAAAAAATGGAGCAGATGCTTCCGTAACCGATACAAACGGAAATACATTGGCATACTACGTGATGGATGGGTATAGTTCAAAAGAAGCAACTGATTTCAATAAAAAACTGACGCTTCTAAAACAAAACAATGTGTCGTTAACCACGCTTCAGGAAAAGGATAATAGCTTATATCACTTGGCAGTAGCTAAAAACAACGTAGACTTGTTGAAGTTGGTCGTGAAAATGGCAGATAAGAAACAACTGCAACAAAAAAATGCAGATGGCTTAACACCGTTACATTTGGCAGCGATGAAAGCAAAAAACGATACCATATTAAAATATTTGTTGTCGTTAGGCGCTGATAAAAATGTGGTTACCGATTTTGAAGAAACAGCGTACGATCTAGCAAGTGAAAACGAACAATTAGAAGCAAATAACATTGATCTAAACTTTCTGAAATAATATGAATATGAAAAAGTTGATAAAAATACTACCCGTTTTAGTAGTAGTCTTAGTGTTGGCGGCAAGTTTTACGCCTACCACTGCCAAAAGTAAATACAAATGCCTGATACAGATGACTAATTATACGGGCGAATCTGCTTATGTGGTCGTTTCTTTATTGGATGCCGAAGGCGAATATGTAGAAACACTGTATGTTCAAGGCGATGACGATGAGTGGTATTTTGATATTTCAGAATGGTGGGATTTCTACGGAAAAAAACGGCATAACATCGATGCCATTACCGGAGCTACTATTGCTGGTGGACAACGAGCATTAAGCGTAATCGAGATTGAAGATGATAAAATAGATGCAGGCTACAAAATACGCTTTGAAACAGCAGTAGAAGACCAAGAATATTACGCCGACGATGTGGAGTTTGAGTTGACATCAGAATCGGTGAAAGGAAAAGTAGAAGGACAAGGATTTATACGCTACGTGCGTATGATGCCACAGTAAACGCAACCGTATGACCTTATCAATATGGAGATACAGTCACCTTGCGTTGGCTGTATCTTCTTTTGTTTTTATAGTAATTGCTTCCGTTACGGGTATTATTCTTGCAGTAGAACCTGTTTCGGAACAACTAAAACCCTTTGCCATACCCGAAGCACAAGAGATTTCGGTAGGGGAGACGGTAGCGGTGCTTCAAAATAAATATGATGAGGTCTTATGGGTAGAGGTAGACCATAACGACTTTGTATCGGCCTCTGTCATTACCGAAGAAGGAACTAGCGAAACCTTTTACATCAACCCCATAACCGGCGAAAAAGTGGGGGAATTGATCGAGCAGCATCCTATTTTCAGCTTTGCCACCAACGTACATAGATCGTTGTTTTTAAAATCCACCGGTCGCTTTATAGTCGGCTTGGTATCTTTTTTACTCTTCTTAATTGCGGTTACTGGAGTCATATTGATTATAAAACGACAAGGAAGTGTAAAACGCTTCTTTTCAAAAATATCAAAAGAATCGTTCAACCAACACTATCACGTATACTTTGGTAGGTTGTTCTTAATCCCAATCATCATTTTAACGGTAACAGGGGTATATCTTTCCTTAGAGAAATTTTCGCTTTTACCTGAATATAAAATAACCCACGACGTAGATTACGATACCATTGCCGAAACACCGGTGCGAGAAGTCATTGTTTTTCCTGCGTTTCAAAATAGTCCGCTCACTGATTTAAAAAGATTAGAGTTCCCGTTTTCCCCAGATCCAGAAGATTACTACATCGCAAAATTCTCGAATAAAGAAGTACTAGTCAATCAATTTACGGGGGAAGTACTAAGTGAGTATGAATATCCCGTTGTGGCTTGGGCTTCTAGTTGGAGTATGGCACTTCACACGGGTAGAGGAAGCATTCTATGGTCTGTTATTTTATTGATAGCCTGTTTTTCTATTCTGTTTTTTATCTATTCAGGCTTTGCGATGACCTTGCGCCGCCGAAAGAAAACAGGAGCCTTTAAAAATAAATATACCAAAGATAAAAGCGAGTATATTATTTTAGTGGGTTCGGAAACTGGGAATACCTTTGATTTTGCGCGGCAATTTCAACAAGCATTGCTGCAAACCGGGAAAAAAGTATATGTTTCAGAATTAAACACCTACACTACCTACAAAAAGGCGAGACAATTATTTGTATTCACGGCCACCTACGGACAAGGAGAAGCCCCTGCTAATGCGACTAATTTTTTAAAATTACTAGAAAAGAAAAAACAAGATCATCCTGTTCATTTTTCAGTAGTAGGTTTTGGGTCATTAGCTTATGAGGATTATTGTCAGTTTGCAATTGACGTTGATAAAACGTTGCAGCAACACCCCAACTTTCACCAAGAATTACCCATTTACAAGATCAACAATCAAGATGCCACCGATTTTGAGCACTGGGCCATCCGTTGGGCTACACAGCATAATTTACACCTACAGTTAGAGCCTTTAGATACGGATAAGAAAATTGCAACACAGCATAATTTCACCGTCATAAACCGCACCGAATTAAACAAGGACGATACATTTATACTTCAACTTCGTCCTTCTAAAAAACAAGTGTTTGAGTCGGGTGATTTGTTGGAGGTTATTCCTCCAAACGAACGGATTGCTCGATTGTATAGTATTGCTGAGGTAGCAGGAGATATTGTGTTAAGTATAAAAAGACACGAGTATGGCGCCTGTTCTTCCTATTTTAGTAGCTGTAAAGTAGGGGATAATGTAAAAGGAATTATAAGTAAGAATGAGTCATTTCATTTACCCGAACAAGCCCAACACGTACTTTTAATTGCCAACGGTACCGGAATTGCCCCTTTTTTAGGAATGATAGCTACACACGCAGCTACAAAAGAGATCAATCTTTTTTGGGGTGGAAAAACACAGGAGTCATTTGATTTATATGCTTCCTATTTAGAAGAAACAAATTTAAAGACTAAGCAGCTAGCCTATTCGCAAGAAGGAAATAAACAGTATGTTCAAGACCGCTTGGCAGAACAAAAAGAAATGGTGGCTAAGTTGCTTCAGCAAAAAGCCATGATTATGATCTGCGGAAGCATTGCTATGCAAAAAGAGGTATTATCCGTTTTAGAAAAAATTCTCATAGAATATAAGATGGAGGTTACTATAAACGATCTGGAACAACAAGGACTTTTAGCAATGGATTGTTATTAATTTAAAAAGAAAGATATGCAAGGGGATTTAGACGACATAAACACCATATATTATAATGACTTCGGAATAGCTTTTCAATGGAAACAGGGAAGAGCTAAGTATACCAATAAAGTTCAGTTGGTGTTTAGGCATACGGGTCTTTTTTTAACATCAAGCGAACTCCATGCTTTCTCTAAGACCGTGAGTAAAACCTTTGAAAATCCACCTTTGTGTAATGATTGTAAAGATAATAAAGAATGTAAGTCGCTATTGATTAACACCCCAGCGCATCAAGTAAGCTTTGCCATGAGTTATGATGAAGTGGAACAATTAAACGATTTAATTGAAGGCACACTTTTTCAATTAAATCTAGATGATATGTTAGGTAAAATTATATAATGTGTGTAGTTAAATATGACATCCAAGATGGAATAGTCACTCCTGATTTAATATACTGAATAAAAATCTATTATTTCTTTCTATTCTATTTCTTCAGAAAATAATATAAATAGTTGCTACATGTTTCATTTCTAATGACTCCGAAAATCTATCGAAGGGCATTTGTAACAGTAGAGAAACGTAGCAATAAAAATTGTGAATATCTATTCTTGATTTTGAAAAGGAGGCTTAGTATAAATCCTATTTTTGACATCCTAAAAAAATATAGATATGAGCGTAACTTGGTACGAATGTAAGGTGAAATACAGAAAAACACACGAGACAGGAGAACAGAAAATAACGACAGATACGTATTTATTAGATGCGGTATCGTATACGGAAGCAGAAGCTAGAATTACTGAAGAGATGAAGGCTTATACAAGTGAGGATTTCAGAATAATGAACATAAAAGTGGCAAACTTCTCAGAGGTGCATCCGTTTGAGAATTCCGATCGTTGGTTCAAGTCGAAGGTTTCCTTGGTAGCTATGGATGAAGAGAGCGGAAAAGAGAAAAAGACAAATATGTATTTATTGGTGCAGGCCAATAATGTAAAAGAAGCATTTGAGAACAGTACGCTGGCAATGGCAGATACTATGGGAGATTATTCGATTCCTGCTATTACAGAATCTCCAATTCTGGACGTATTTCCATATTTCACAGGAGAAGAAGAGCAATTGGAGAAGTTTAATGTTCTAGAAACAGCTGAACCTGCGGAACAAGAAAATTAAATTATAAGTAATTAAATTTTTACTTCAAGAAACTCCGACGGCTATGCTTCGGGGTTTCTTATTTATTTTTTTCTACACCTTACATTTAGACAGAACTTAGAGCCATCAGAATCATTTTTTAGTAGTTTCGAATGGTTTTTAGATTATCTAGATTTATATAAATTTTAAGAGCTTATTATCATTATTTAATTATGTTTAAGCGCATTGAATTAGACGTAGTTATTGTTGACAATTAGGCGTCAAAAAATCATTGCATTAACCCTTAAAGTAACATCTAGCATGAATAGCAACAGAGCATACGGTATCGGTGGTAGTACGCCAGAAGAAGAACTTTCTAAGTTAAGCGCCCCAACCGATAAGCCGACTCCCATTACTGATACAGAATATCAACACAGACTTGACAAAGCCTGTTCAGCCTTAAAAGCCAAAGGATTGGATGCGCTATATATCAATGCCGGGACTAATTTATACTACTTTACCAACACACAATGGAATGAGTCAGAGCGATTAGTGGGTGCACTTTTATTTGCCGATGGAAGTCTTCATTATGTGGTTCCTGAGTTTGAAATAGGCACGTTTAATGACTTCATCGGAATTGAGGGCAAAATCATTCCGTGGTTGGAACACGAATCGCCTGTACAGAAAATATCTGAAGTTGTGGCGGAAGGTACACGTTTGGCGATTGATGATTCTACTCCGTTTAATCTGGTTTCTCGTTTTCAGGAACACAAAAAATTTGAAATCAGCAGTGCTGAAGAACTGATTAGAGATATCAGAATGCTTAAAAGTGATGCTGAAATTGCACACATTCAATACCCGATGGACTTAACAATGCAAGTACATCAGGCGGTAGCAAAAATTTTAAAACCAGGAATTACAACCGCCGAAGTGGAAAACTTTATCCATAAGGCACATCAAAAATTAGGAATTGCAAGTGGTTCTTATTTTTGCATTGTTCTATTTGGTCAAGACTCTAGCTTTCCGCACGGGGTAAAATCGCCCAAACCATTGGAAGAAAATGATATTGTTTTGGTGGATACCGGTACACAGTATAACGGCTATATTTCAGATATCACCAGAACCTATAGTTATGGAGACGCTTCGGAGAAGGAAAAAGAAATTTGGGCAAACGAAAAGGCCGCTCAATTAGCTGCTTTTGATGCCGCGCAGCTTGGCAAGCCTTGTGGATATATTGACGATCAAGTTCGGGTACAGTTAGAGAGAGATGGCCTCGGTCCTGATTATAAGTTGCCTGGACTACCGCACCGAACCGGTCACGGAATTGGTCTTGAAATTCATGAGCATCCATTTATTTTGAGGGGAAATGATATTAAAATACAAGTAGGAATGGCTTTTAGTATTGAACCTATGATTGTGGTGCCGGAAGAATTCGGTATTCGTTTGGAAGATCATATCTATATGACAAAAGAAGGACCAAAGTGGTTTACAGAACCAGCTTATAGCATCGAGAATCCTTTTGGGGTTTAACATTCACTTGTTATAGAGCTTTTACTTTCTTTGTTTTTTAAAAAATAATACCCATTTATGTACATCCGTAATGCCCGTCAAAATAACCTCAAAAACATTGATTTAAATATTCCTGAAAATCAATTGATCGTGGTAACGGGGTTATCAGGCTCAGGGAAATCCTCTCTTGCTATGGATGTTATTGCCAATGAAGGGTATCGTTATTTCTTAGAGAGCCTTCCAGCGTATAATCAACAAAACGGTCAAGTAATACCTACTGCTGAAGTTGATGATATACAAAATCTTCCGCCTGTAATTAAAGTGGAGCAGTCAAAGCGTTTCCAATCTATTAATACTACTTTTGGTACGCTTTCTGAACTGACGGCTGTCTTCAGAATTTTATTTGCCCGTTATTCGGCTGCCGAAACAATGAGTAAGTCACTCTTTTCTTTCAATCACCCAAGGGGAGCTTGTGAGGTCTGTCGTGGCATTGGAGAAGCGGAATATATCGACCTTGATAAATTAGTCGGCGATGAAAATAAGACCCTTAGGGAAGGGGCAATTACAACTACATTGCCTAACGGCTACATCGTCTATTCTCAAATAACGGTAGAAGAATTGGATAAGGTATGTAATGCACACGGTTTTAGTGTGGACATCCCTTGGAAAGAACTCACGGCTGAACAAGAGGAGGTAGTTTTAAACGGAAGTGATCGCCTCAAAGTATTTTATGGCAAACATGGCTTGGAGTCCCGACTTAGATGGAAAGGAATTAAAGCAAAGCCACGTGAGGAAGGATTCTATAAAGGAATGCTTCCGATTATGCAGGATATTTTAAGACGCGATCGAAACCCCAATATCCTAAAGTTTGCTAGCTCAAAAATTTGTCCGAGTTGTAAAGGCGGTCGCATTAAAGCCGAACATCTAAAATATAAATGGAAAGGTTTTAATTTTCAAGCTTGGATGGAGCTTTCTTTATCCGAATTATATGATCAGTTAAAATCTTTAGAGTTAATAGCTGGTGAAAAAGTATTGGTAAATAAAATCTGCACCAAATTGTTCGATCTAATCCGATTGGGCATGGAAGAGTACCGACTAAGTACACCAAGTATGGATATTTCATCGGGAGATGGACAGCGCATCAAACTTATTAACCAAGTAAATAGTAAACTACAAGGTATTTTATATGTATTTGATGAACCTTCCATCGGTTTATCTGCAGCTTATCAACAATATTTACTTCATATTCTAAACCGACTCATTCGCAGCGGCAATACAGTCATGGTGGTGGAGCATGACTTAGATTTTATCCAGGCTGCAGATTGGATAGTAGAATTAGGCCCAGAAGCTGGATTGCATGGCGGCGAAGTGGTTTTTAACGGTTCCATTAATGACTTTTTAAAGGCTAGTAATCTAAACAGCCCAACACGAGCTGCACTAAAAGAGGCTAAGCTTGAAAAAGCGATAAAAAAACAGCCTAAAAAAGTATCGGCAGAAGCTTTTCAGCCTAATATAAGGAAGCTGACGGTCGCGAGTAGAAAAACCCCTCAATTGCTCGAAAGCATTAACCACTTCTGTAAAATAGAAGATTTGAAGCTTCTCACTGTAAACGATCAACCGATAGGGAAAACACCTCGAAGTAACCCTGCTACCTACACAGGATTAGCAAATAAAATACGTGACCTACTCGCAAATACACCTGAGGCGAAGGCTTCAAAATTAGCTAAGGGAGCTTTTTCATTTAATAATAAAACCGGTAGATGTAATGCTTGCGAAGGGGCTGGCGTTATCACTTTATCCATGAGTGCACTAGGTAATATCAATCAGGTTTGTCCTACTTGTAATGGCAAGCGTTTTAAATCAGAAGTACTCCGTGTGCATTGGAGGAATAAAAACATAGCCGACATCTACAGCTTAAGCATAGAAGAAGCTTACGATTTTTTTTCCGAAGAAAAGAAAATTAAAGAAATATTATCCTTAATGTTGCAGTTGGGATTAGGGTATGTCAAATTAGGACAGCCCTCTAACACCTTATCTGGTGGAGAAGCACAGCGTATTAAACTGACCAAACATTTCGCGAAGAAATCAAAAAAGACACTCTTATTATTGGAGGAACCTAGTATAGGATTACATCAACAGAATGTGCGTCAGCTATTAGAAGCCTTGCACCAACTCAAGAAACAAACGGCTGGTATTATCTGCTTTGAAAATCATTTCCTTTTTCAATCCACTTGTGATACGTTAGTAGATAATGCCCTGAAGGTTCAACCTATTGATGTTAAAGAAGAAGCCCCGCAGCAGCGAGATAGGATTTCCATTCAGGGGGCGAGGACACATGCTCTTAAAGACCTCAATTTAGATCTACCCAAGCATCAGTTAACTGTGGTTACTGGTATTTCAGGCTCTGGTAAATCTTCTTTGGTGATTGAAACCTTGCATAGCTTCGGTTTACAAGAAATGACCAAGCAGTTCTCGAGTTATCAACAATCTAGAGTGGGCGTTAATTTTCAGTTTGAGGTCGATCATATTGAAGGGCTTACACCTACAATTTGCGTTACCCGTAAGCAAAAGAATTACTCGCAGCGCACGGATATTGCAAAGCAAACCGGCATCGATAAGATTTTGCGATTTGCCTTCTCAAGAAAGGCGCAATATGAAGGAGAAGAACTATCGGCTAGTCATTTTTCTAATAATCACGAATTGGGAAAATGTGTGGTCTGCGAAGGTATGGGAGAAGAACTATTACCCGATCTCAACAAGCTTGTATTAGATGCGAATAAAACCATTGCTAATGGACTCTTTGCACACAACAAAGCAGTGGCATATTATGGAGATCCATCGGGTAAGCATATGGCGGTCTTAAAAAAGGTTGGAGAAGAATATGGGTTTACATTGGAGACTCCTTTTAAGGCACTAAGCGATTCACAAAAAGAAATATTACTGCACGGAGCGGGTGAAAAAATATGGAAAGTGAACTGGCTGTACAAAACAAAGACAAGGGAAGGTACACAAGCCCTGAGTATGAAATGGGAAGGCCTCTTTCCTTACTTACAAGACGAGTATTTTAAAACTCGGAAAAATAAAAACATCAAGCAGCTCACTGCGCTCTTTTCGCATAGGGAGTGTAGCCATTGTTATGGCAGCGGCTTAAAACCAGAACGATTAGCTTTTAAAATAGCAGGCAAATCCATTCATGAAATAAAATCAATGGATTTTAAAGGGTTGGAATATTGGCTTTCCACTACTGATAATCAAGAAGTGGTTGATCAAAAGCTCATATCCAAAATTCAGCCTCACCTTATCAATACCATCAAAAGAGCGAAGCAATTACACATCGATCACCTGCAACTCACCCGAAAATCGCCTACACTTTCTGGTGGAGAAAATCAACGTGTGGAGCTGATCAAACAGTTGAATAGTCCGCTTAAAGGCATTACCTATTTGTTAGACGAACCTTCTGCTGGCTTATCGAATGATAATATTTCAGACCTGATTCAAATTCTCAAAGAACTTATAGAAAAAGGAAATACCGTAGTGGTAATCGAGCATAATAAAGAGATTATGCTGGCTGCTGACCAGCTTATTCAGCTTGGGCCTCAAGCAGGTAAACAGGGAGGTACTATTTCGTATCAAGGAAGTCCTCAGGATTTTTTAAAACAAGCCGATTGTCATCATTATTTAAAAGCACCCTCTAGAGCTATTGAGTTAAAAGATGGAAAGGAATCTATTACCATAAAGAAACTTTCCAAACATACATTAATCAAAGAAGCGTTAGAAGTTTCTGTTGGGGGAATCACAGCTATTAGCGGTAAATCAGGCATTGGAAAAACCACCTTGGTAAAAGACATCTTGATTCCAAGTATTGAAACAGGCCAGCCTGTGAATTGTGCTAGCATAGTCTTTCCAAAAAAATACACAGGCGCGCATTATTTTGAGCCTAAAAAACTACGATCACATTCGAATACTTTATTAGTTTCTTATTTGAACCTGTTAAAAGACATTAGTAAAATTTTTACAGTTGAAACCGGTTTAAAGACTAAAGACTTTTCCTATAAAACCAAGAGTAGTCAGTGTCCAAATTGCAAAGGAAAAGGTTTTATTGAAACTAGCTTGGATGTAGCTGCCAATGTGATTGAAACCTGTGAACTATGTAAAGGGCAACGGTATCAGTCGCACATTTTAATGCATACCGTTCGTTCAAAAAATATTGCGGAGGTACTTTCCTTAAATATCATGGAGTTAAGTGCTTGGTTAGGAAAGAATAATTCATCTGCTAAAACGCTTCAGCTTTTAGATCAGTTAGAAGAAATAGGGTTGGCACACCTTAGTTTAGAGCAACCAGTACAATCTCTTTCTTCTGGTGAGAAGCAACGATTATTATTGTTGAACTGGCTGCAAGATCAAACTACCGATTCGCTTTATATTTTAGATGAACCCAGCACCGGATTGCATTATGCTGATATAGATCTGTTGTATGCAATCCTCAAAAAACTTAGTAAAGCTAATGATATTCTTATTATTGATCATAATCCATATTTATTAGGAAAAATAGGAGTTGGAGTAATATTACAATAGCAGTAGGGGAGCGATAATCCCAATTCTTACTTCATTTCTATTATAATCAGCAGCATTAAATTGCTCAACAGCATAATTTGAATAATTATAAAACCTACCAATATAAGCTAAGAAAAATCGTATATCAAAGTTTTTAATTGGACTATAATATAAAGTAGGAACCATTCCGTAGCTAGTTCTCAAACGGTTGCGGTCGTTTGCAACTTTACCATAGGCATTACTTGTCATAAGACTTAATAATCCTTTAAATTTTGAATTGAAACGGTATTCTGCTCTTAACCAATTTTCAATATACAGTGCATTTTGGGCCACCGAATCGTTATCGAAAATACTGGTCACAATACCTTTGGTATCCACCTCTTCATAGCTGTAATTAAAATCATACATTAGGGTGAGGTTTTTATTTTGATACTTATTCCCTAAAGTGAAAAAATAGGTTCCTCTATTTTTTACCTGATTAGAATAACTCAGGCTATAAATGGTTTGAAATTTTCCATCAAAAAAGTTTCCACGCCAATTTCCAACAACAGCGACTGGCCAGATTGGTTCTTCGATGTTTTCAGCAGCTTCTTCACCGTAAATATCGTCATAAAGCATGGTACGCGAATTTAATATTTGAAACCCAAATTTGTGATCTGGCATAGATTGATGCGTAATCCCAGCTCCAGTAACATATGCCAGTGCATTACTTTGAATATCATTGTATTCCAAGACCTCTAGTGCGCTGAATTCGTATTCATAACCGCCGTAAAATGCATATGTTTTTCCTATTAAAATATTGAGCTTAGGAGTAGCTTTAACGTCTACATATGCCAATTCTATATTGCTGCCTAATTGATCAAGGCTTTGAATATCGCTGCCTCTATTAAAACGGTTTCTAAAACGAAAGCTTACCTGTTCATGTAGTTTTGCAGCAAACCCAAGTGCTGTAAAACCATTTTCAAACTGCACCCCATTGTAATAGCGATCCCCACCCCTAAAAGTATATGCCTGTAGTTCTGTACGCATATCAAAGGTGATATCTATATTATTTAAGAGCTTACTATTTTTTATTGAAATTATGGGATCAACCAAGCTGTCGTTTACCTGAGATAATCCTAATAGAGGAGACATTAAAAGCACACTTATTAAAAATGACTTCATAAAACAATTAAGGTTGTAAAATTAAATTATAATGAAATTGTGAGCAGAAGTGTCAACAATTATAGGTTTGTTTTTCTAGGAAGACTTATTTCTGCTAGTATCACTTTAAAATTACTAAAATTTAATTGAAATGAAGTTTAAGATCTAAATTCTGTGATATAGAAACTCTACTGCTAATGACTATCTTTCCAATTTTCAATATAGATTGGAGCTTTACTTACCGATGCAAAATGTAATTATTGTTGATATTCTTGGGATACGATAGTTTAGGCAACAAATAGGACACAAAGTAATTCAGAAAAGGGATAATTCACGGCAAATAATCACAAACTGTAAACTATCATTATCAGGTAACTAAGATAAAAAATTTAATGAATTGAGCATAAAAAAACCGCTCTTTGTGAGCGGTTTTTCTAACTTCAATCTTAAGACTTATTGAGCGGTTCCAGAGCCTAAATAAGTACTGTTAGATACTTGACTGCCATCTGCGTTAATGAAAGCTGCAAACAGTTCTACAGTATCGCCAGCGTAGGTAGTCGGAATGACTACGGTTTGACTTCCTGAAGTTCTGAGGTTACCATCAATTACAGAAATAGATTCTTTCTTTGCAGGATTGTAAACCAATAGCATTGCTTTATCGGTCGTATTGGCATTTCCTTCTGCTGAGTTATCATCCCAGTCGAAAGTTACTTCGCCAGGGTTGGTTAAATCAGTAGTTCCATTTAGAACGCCTGAAAGTCCTCCACGGCTAACTAAAGCATCATTGTAATCGACGTTAAAGTTAGGTGCAGTGCCAGTTACCGCATTGTTCAAGATGTAAGACATAGCTGCGTTAAACTCGGTTTTCTTAATCGCGAGCGATTTGTAACCTTGCTTGATAAACGGCTTAATTGCCTGTAAAAATTCTAAAGTCACAGTAAACCTGTTTCGTTGGTTTACCTGCCCTTCAGTTCGTGGATTGGCTACGCTTGAAGGTTTAATTCTAATGTAGTCAATTCCTTTCCAGCTTCCACCGATAACGTTTCCAACTTTACCTGAAAGCCCACCTAAGATTCCTTGTGCTATTTTACCCATTGTTCTGATTTTTTGGGGTTAAACAAAATTTGATTCGGACTTGGTACGGCTTTGGCCTGAAGCAATACCAGTTCTGCGTAATATATGGCAACTCCTGTGCAAATAGATGCTATCAGTTTCGGTTGCAGACTTTTGCTGTGTTTTGCATTCAACAAAGAAAATGAACACATTTTTTTAAAAGAAAAAGAGAAAAAAGAAAGCCGTTTTGCTGATGGCGTGGCATTTCTGTCAAGCTTTTTGGAAAAAATCGTGCGCTTGGATAGGGTTTTAAAAAAAGTACGCCATTTTGTAGCGTACTATTTTTTTCAAAACCCTTGTGGCTTGAGCTTTACTGGAATATTGCGGTGGGCGTTGGAAGCCATCTATATTTGCCTTCTTTTTACTCTTTCAGTATCTTTAGTTTCTAAATTAAATTTATAGACAATGGCAAAATTTGAAATTTACAAGGATGCAAAAAGTGAACACCGCTTTAGATTGAAGGCAGGAAATGGTCAAAATATTTTAGCAAGTGAAGGTTATTCTTCAAAAGCTGGATGTGAAAATGGTATCGAGTCTGTTCGAAAAAACTCGCAAGATGATAGCCGCTACGATAGAAAAAAGTCGAGTAATGGCAAGCATTACTTTAATTTAAAAGCTTCGAATGGTCAAGTTATCGGTACAAGTGAAATGTACGAGAGTTCATCTGGAATGGAAAATGGTATTGATTCCGTAAAGACTAATGCTCCTGATGCAGAAGTAGTAGAAGTATAAATACTAACTTCATAAACTTATATCAATCTAATATGAAATCAGATTGTATATCGGTTTTACTCAGTTTGTTGAGCAGGTAATCCAAAAGGCGCGAGCCGACTGCGAGATGAGCGAGGGTGCTGTGAGTGATAGCCTGTAGCGAGTTTGTTCAATTGGGTTTCTACTGTTTGAGAATATTACGGCTGTTTAATAGATTTGAGCGGAAGGCTCTCACGGCTATGTTTTTACACAAGGCTGGCGCAGTTTTTTGATGCGATGGGAAAGGCAAGGGCAGCGATTGTAGGAAGCAATTTATTTCGGTGGCGGTAGGTTATCATCTTTCTTAAAAATAGTGGTTTAAGGAATTGCGGATTTTGAGGAAATAGATGATTTACGAAAGACATTCCAATGTGAGATGTATAATCTGCCGTGGTGCGTTGGCTTAAATTGCTGACGTAATGAGCTGCTCTTGCGAGCGGTTGCAATATGTAATCATCCGCTGTTTAATTGTAGTTTAAATGTCGTTTAAAAGTGGTTCATTAATGCTTGCAATTCAGCTTTTTAAAATGGTTGTGGTGATTTCATGTTGTGACTTGGGTGCACTCAAAAACTGTGACAGCCTGATTAGCCCGAAGCGACCCGCAGGCTCGCAAAACATTAAGTAGCGGTAGCACCCCAAAAAAAACACTTGTGCGATAGCGCAAATCCTAATTGGGGTTTGGGGTGATAGAGTAGCTGCGGGTGAGGAAGGCGTGAAATGTGTGAAATAAAACAAATAAATAGTGCCAGCGAGGACGTGTCGCCGCAGTGGTGCTATTTGTGGTATATGCAAGGGATGAATAGCACTAAACTTTAATTGTCAACCAATGTTTGTTGGCATATCTGTTTATTGATATTAGCAGAATACCCTTGCAGATATGTTTTATGGAACTAAATGGAACAACTGACGAACACCTTATTACCTGCCTTCCCGAATGTTTAATGCTTGTACTGCTGTTTAATCGAAAGACGAAACTCGAGGGCAAAGGCAAAAAGTACAGGCTGTAATTGTATAAACTATTTGTTTAAACTCTATAAACATTTTAAATTATAGCTTGTGCTGTGGGGAACGGAAAGCTCTTGCAATTGAGCGTGTGAAGTACAACGGAACAAGCGAATGCGTAAGTGCTTGAAGTGTGGCGTTACCAATACTTATTCTTTTTAACTTCAAGTGTATCTCTATCTACATCTTCTAATAATTTCACTTCCTTTTCTATCAATGGATCATACCAATCTGCTTTTTCCTTTGCCCATTGTATTGTATCTTCTATAACTTCATTTTGAAACTGAAGTTTCAAATCATTATTATCTAATTCCTTTATGAAATTTCTTAAATATTCTGCTTTATGCCAACGGGTTGCCATTGAAAGTAGCTCTTTAAATTTTGAAAGCTCATTATCCTTTTTCTCTTGGAAAGCTTTTTTTATTTCTTCTTGCTTTTGCCAATTTCTTTGCCATGCTTCTTGCTCTAAACGTCTTTCCTTGCTCTGTTTAGCTTTTAGTTCTAATGTTGCGAGAATTGAAGTCAATTTTTCTTCTATATGTGATTTTTTTCCATCTCTCCATATTTTTTCCGGATAGGATTCAATTCTAAAAGATAATTCTCCAGTTGGCTTATACCTTGAACGTTTCCAACCATTATCGTTGATTTCTTCTCTTTTCACAAATTCTCGTAACCTAATTTTTAAGTTTTCTCCATTGATAACTACAATTGTTTCATCAGTTACTTTAATACTGTGGCCTCTTTTTTTGACCAACTTAATAAAGGTATCCATAAATCGTAAGGCTCTAGACCTATTAGATTTTGAAACTTGTAGATTAATGGTTCCTGATGAAGTAGATAATAGACCTTCTGAAGTACCCCAAGTTGATGGTACTTTTTCTTTCAAATCTTCTTTAGCCTCTACAACGAGTTTATCAGGATTTGACAATCTATCTGGAACTACTATAGGCAATTCACTATTTTCAATTTCTTGTTTGATTTTTGCTCTTTCAGAATTTGGATGATTAATGGATTCTTGTCCTTCTTTACGAATGTATAATTCAATTTTTATGGATTCATCCTCTTTAGGTAGTTTCTCCTTTTTAACTTTTTTATTGAACTTTATTTTTGACCAATATCCAGATTTGGGTAATGGAATATTATGCTTAATACAGATTTTACGCAAGCCATTATCTGAATAGGCATATTCTTTGGCTAAAGTTGTTAAGGGTTTAGACCAAACTAAATCATATAATTCATTTCGTGTCAGTTCTTTTTTATCAATCATGAATATTATTAAAAAGGTAAATCATCTGGTTCTTCTGGTAGTGTAAAAATGCCTTTAGGTTCAAATTGGACATCTTTAACATTTATAATCTCCTTATTAAAGAATTCGTAAAACTTATCCTGAATATCATGAACTGATTTAATTTCAGACTTTTCTTCATTGTAAATAATAAAAAACTCATCTACTATACTATAAGAGCTGGGGTAGTTATCTTTCCCTAAATAAGCTTTTTCATATTTTTCTTTAATTACTGTCAATCCTGACTTATGCCTATATTCTGACACTAATTTATAACCTTCATCTTCTAAATCTCTTATTGTGTCAAATTCTAATTTCTCTAACCAAATTTCGTCAATTGGAATTGCCTGATATTCTCGGTAAGCATCATTCCATAATTTCTTTGAAACATTATATAATTTTTCCGAATCTAATGTTAAATTTAGATCTTCATAAGATTTAATCTCTTTCAATTCTTTCTTTTCTATTTCATCGCAAATCCTTTCATATTGATATAACTCAACATACCTTAAACTTTCTCCGTGATGCAAATAAAAATTGCCTACTCTAAAATTTAGTTCTTCCATAAATTAGTTTTTAAAAGGGTAACATATCAAAATAAAGTTTACCGTTTAATTCCTTTATTTTTACATCAATTCGGCTATATTTATGGTAATTATCGTAGAAACAGTAATGCTTATAACCCTCATCTTCCCATGCTGGATTTTCAATTCTTAAATGCAACTTCCCTTTAGATGTTTTATAAGCACATTTAAGCATACTCGTAAAGAACCTATAAAAATTTAATTTATTAGGAAAGGTTGTTTCTATGTTATTGGCTAATAAATGATATAGGAAGATTTTTGGTTTGTTTTGTAATACTGATACTATTAAACTCTTTTTAACAACATCGAAAGATGATATTCTCTTAATTGCCATAAGGTATTAATTTAATCAATTTTATGTTATTGTCTACAACCCGAAGCCATTCATAATCCCCTTTTAATGCTGTACCATCGGGCTCTGTTAGTATCTGTTTTTTTATCTTATTTAATTTAAAAATATTAACATAATCCCATTCTTTTTTGTAGATAAAGGTCGATGAAGTTTCGTCAAAAAAATAATAATTTAAATGACATACTTTTCCACAATCTATACGAATATAAAAATCTAAAAAGCCATCCATATTAAAATCGTAAAACGTAATTGGAATTTCTCCTAATGCTATTCCGTCTTCAATATTTTTAATTGTTTGTATGTACTTTCCCTTAAAACTTAATTTTAACTCTGAAACCCCTCCATAATACCCTATATTATTAGAATAACTCAATGAATCGTTCCATTTAGCTTCAAATAATAAATTATTGATTTTAATGGTTTCTGATTTTGTGATTTTAAATGTGGTAATATCTTCATTTTCAAATAATACCCAATTGTTGATATTATTGAAATTTTGTGCATATGAAAAATTTAAAAAGAGTAATAATAGATAAAGGATGTTTTTATTAATTACTATTACTAAGCAATCGAGTTTTGTTATTTTCATCTTATCGAATTAAAAATTTTTATAATCAAATCATCATTCAAATCTTTGTTGACAGCCTGCCAAATTTTATCATAGGAATAACATTTAACTATTTTATTGCTTGTTAGAAAAGCAATAACGAATTTTATATCAGAACACTTTTCGAGCAAATATGGAATGGCATAAGTATAATGATCGTTATCATAAATACGATGTACATAGTCCTTGATTAAATTGTCATTCCATTTTATTGAATTATTTGTAGATAACCTTCCCCAGTCCCAATTATTATCATATTTTCGTATTAAATCTTCCGACCAACATAAATTTTCATTTTGGCTTAACCCCCTCCAATCCCATTCATAATAATACTTATCTAATATATTATCAGACCATTTCATATTTAAATTACCCCAACTTAACTTATCCCAGAAGTCTTGATCATCTTTTAATTTATCATAAAATTTATCAAGTAATTCTACATTCCAAATAATACCCTTATTTTCCTTAAGATGGTGCCAATCTATTTTATAAGGATCATTTTTATCCTTATTAAATTCAATTCTATGCTCAAATTCATTAAAAAAATCTATTGAAAAATCAACATTTTCGTTATACCAAAAGAGATGCCATATTAGTGTATGTTCAAATTCCTTCAATAAGTCTAATGACCAATAAAAATTATTATTAACCTCAAAGCTCCATTTCCCATCAAACTTATGTCTATACTTCTTAACTACTTCTGATGACCAAGGTAGAATACCAAAACTTCTAAAATTATGCCAGTCAAATTCCCAACTATCAATAGCCAAATCAACAAATTTCTCATTTAATGGCAGGTAAACAACATTTTTAATAGAAATTCTATCTTCGAAATATGCCTTAATTACTTCTTTGGCTGTTATATTGATTTTACTTTTTAAAATCATTTCATTAATATGCTCAAACTTCCAAGAATCTTGAAATTCACAAATTAAATTAATAGACCATGGTAAAGATTCATTTACACTTAATGAATGCCAATCCCATCTATCTTTATATTGTTTTATAAAGCGGTTTGACCAGGGTAAAAAAGAAGATTTACTCAAAGTAATCCAATCCCAATCATCAATAAAGCAATCAATTAAATTACAGAGCCAAGGTAAGCCTGGATTTGTTGATAATTCACCGAGGCTGTATTCTGCAGGATATGAAAAAGCAAATTTGTCCTTATATTTTTTTATTAAATCAATACTCCAAGGTAAATTAGGATTTGAGCTTAACCCATACCATTTTATTTTACCTAAAGGATACCCGCCGCTCTCTGCATCAATATCCCATTTATCACTAAATTTTTCAATAATAGTTTCATCCCATTTTATTTCAATGTTTTGGGAAACCGCATACCAATCAAGTTTGTCTTCAAACAAATAAAGTAATTCTTCATCTAATGGGTAATGCCTTGAAATTAAACCATAAAAAATGTCTTCTCTTTCAATAAAAAATGAACGTAAGAACTCTTTATTAATAACTGTTTTTTCTTTATCAGGTTTTAAATCAAAATGTATCACTTCTAAATCAACCAAACGCCAGAAACAATCAAAAGTAGCCTTTACATCATATTTTGCATTATGAGCTTCTTCAAAGTGGGTGTTAAATAATTTAGTGTGTAGTTCTTGTAAAGATGGCCATTTGTAATCACCGTATCCTGAAGGAATTTTACAATAATTTGTGGTCTTTTTCATTGTACAAATAATATCAAAATCCTGACTTTTGAATGGATCTTCAATATTATTCCTTAAAAATTCACAACGTAAAACATTTACATCAAAATCTGAATTATGAGCAATAATATAATCAGCCTCTCTTAATAGTGAAGCGAAGTTCTGTAATACTTGTTTTCTATCATATCCTTGATTTATGGCTTGATTGTTTGTAATACCATGTACAGCTGTAGAATCAGATGGAATTTCAAAATTTTCTGGTTTTAGTATAATATCCTGTTCAACAGAAATCTCATTTTCATGATAAGATATTATATAGGCCAACTGAACTATGTAAGGCCAATTAAATGTATTCACATAGCTTTCTTTCCAAGAAATTGGAAGACCCGTTGTTTCTAAATCGAAGAATAAAATTCTCATGATTTGTTATTTATTAAATTTTTAAAAAACCCATATTCTTCATCAATTAGCAATGAACGGTCCAAGAATGAATTAAACTCTTCGCAGGCGTTTTCAGGTATCAATGTGCAACTATAGCAAGCAGCCATATTTAAACCACCTATTCCTTGACCATCTTCGGTATTATAGCATATTGGGTCTGAAGCACAATCGGTAGCTCTATGGATTGCAGATTTTAATAACCTCAATGTTCTTTCTTCTGTCGCTTGAGAGACCAAGCCACCATAACTACCTTCTGCACCAGCAATAGTGTATAATAACACACCTTGCATTTGGTTTTTATCTACAAATAATCTTTCATTTAATGAGGTTGAGGGATAACCACAAAGAAATTCTAATTCCTTAATTAGTAAATGTGAAAGTGTGTGTACCAATAGAAAACGTATCAAATGTTCTCTATTTACCGTCATACCAAACTTTTCTTTTACGGAACGGTATGCGTGACTTTCAATATTAGTGTATAGCTTGTTTATCTTCTTTTTGAAAACATCATTCTTTTCAGCTTGTGTTATCCAAGTCTCAATTTTATCGTTTGACAAGGCTATAAAAACACCTTCTCCAAAACTTTCAATTGCAGGTAAATATTTGGTTTTATGTTCCCATTTAGATGTAAACTTCTTTTCAATAAGCACCTGCGTTTCGTCCATTTCTGAGAAGAAATCATCATTTGTTAATGGTTCTTGTCTTGTATAACCTACTTGTACCGTTGTCATCTTAATACGCCTTAAACCTATTAATTGTTCAAAACCGTAATTTGTTAAGTTTTCTAATTTTTCTTTCCTAAAGATTAAGTTATCATCTTCATCCGTAAAGTCGATGTTAGGGTTTTTTACTAAGAAATTATATTCATAAAGGCGATACTCTAACTCAGGTATATATGAGTTGTTATTATCATTTTCTAATATTTTTTTGATTTGTTCTAAAGCATATTCTTCTTCTAATGCTTCATATATAAATTGTGCATCTTTACCTTTTTCTTTAAACCGTTGAATTTTTTCAATATGCTTATTTCGTACTCCTTTATCTATAGGTAAAAATATACTGGAAACGAGAATAGGATAGTAAACACTATTACTACTACGAATGACAGGTTTAAAAAATACCTTTGATTCTTTCCCTTCTTCGTGACGTTCTAAAAGTTCTGCTTCAGAAAAGTATTTTCTTTCACGTAAACCAAACAAACCCGAAAGATTCATCATACGACCTTTATGACTGCAACCATCATTCATACACTTAACGCTTATACCTGCTAAATCTGAAAACTTCGTCGACTTTGTATATCTAAGGTCTGGATTTTCACAGCATAAAGTATCATAGTCTAATAATACAGAACCACTTTCTGAATCTTCATCTTTTACAGCTTTTTGTGCTTTGTTCCATCTTTCCCAAGGTATTTCTTTTATATCTCCTGTTGGTGCAGACATAATAAAACGTACTTGTTCTAATTCTGGCGCAAATTTACTTCCTCGCTTTGCATAACAGACACCGCATTTAGGTGGTGCAAATTCTTTTTTAGTAGCATTAGGTTTCGCTAACTCCCATTCACGCCACCAATCTTTTATATGTTTAAATCTTTTACACGAGTTGCAGTAAAACCACTTAGGAAAGAATGATGCACTTATTGTATCATTTATATGTTCAGGAATATCAGCTCTACTTGAAGAAGATACATTATCAGGTACATATACAAATGCTTCTAATTTTTCGAAGCCATCTTTATGAGATAAACGCTGCAATAGACGTTCATCGTTGATATGATATGAATTATCAATAAATGTTTTACCATCTTGTTTATTAAAATGGAAAAATGGCCACTCATCAAATCTATCAATCATTAAGGCCCCAAATGGTGTTTCTATAATAGAACCTGAACCACCGTAAGAACTAATGGCTTTGCGTGTTTGTATTTTTACAAACTTATTATCGGCTGCTTTCTTGTTTCTTCTTATTGCCATTCAAAATTTGATTTAATTCTTATAAACGTGTCGGTATCTATTTCTCTCATTGATTGCATTACCGTCCAATCTATTGCACTTTCGTTTTTGTCAGATGGTCTTTTAAGTAATCTTTTATATTTTAAGTCGTTAGAGGCTCTTGCTTTGCTTTCCCAATCTTCAACAACATTTTGAAACCTCCGCTCAAAATATGCCATCATTTCTTTATTATTTGCACCAAAACGTTGTTCAATAAAGTCTCTATACGCTTTCGCGAAAGCGGATTTAAAATTAGCTGCATCATTATCCTTGTTGAGATTAGGATATGTATTGCGTACAAATGCTACCAATGAAGTTGTAAGCATTTTATCAATAGTACTTTCGGTAAATGGTGTTATGCTTAAAGGTTCTACACATTTGTAAAAGGCTTGATGAAAGTTTATAAAATGTTCAAAATATGACTTTTCTCTTGCTCTGTTTGGGTCTAATAAGGACACTACTAAACCATTTGTCTTACGTCCTACACGACTGGATGCTTGTATATATTCTGCAATATTCTTAGGCATACCATTGATTAGCATCAGATTTAATCTGCTGATGTCAATACCTACAGAAATCATATTCGTAGCCAAAACAAAATCAACTACGTCATTTAAGTATCTATAACCTTTGTCTGTTGTGACAATATTTTTTTCGTCAAAAGGAAGTTCTAATTCTTTGAGAATCGATTTTATACGTGAACTTTCTACACGACTTGTTAGTTCTTCTGTACGAGATGATATACCTGCAAAATTGAATCTATAATCATCAATAGGATTGAATAAATCTTCTAAACGGTATTGTAATGTTGATGTAAAGTTTGATACTTCATCGCCTACTTTATTAAAAATTTTACCTACATCTTTTAAGCTGTTATAGTAAGATACTATTGTCCAGTAATTATTAGCAAAGTCTTTTGTTTCCTTATTTCTATAGACTTCAAGCCGCGATACAAAAAGATGCGCCAGCAGTTGTAATTGCGTGTCAATAGATGTTTTCCCTGTTGGCATAAAACCTATATATCGCCTTTTACTTTCCGTGCTTTCTCTTGAAAAGAAACTATCGTTATGATTTATACCTGAAGGTGGAAATATATTAACCTTACGATTACCATATAGTTTTTCTATTTGATACTGTGTGTTTCTTGTGGTTGCGGTAGATGATATAATCTTAGGTGCAATACCGTTTTTAGTACATAATAATTCAATGGTAGATTCATATAATGCTGTAATTGAACCTAAAGGACCATTTAGTAAGTGAAGTTCATCTTGAATGATTAAGTCTGGCGGTAATCCGTTATCTGTATTTGCTTTAAAGAAATTATGGGCTTCTTCTTGCCAAGCTAACATTGCAAATTTATCTACTGTACCAAATAATAATGTTGGTGGGTTTTTATATAGGTTTTCATCAACTACTTGAATAGGTAGTTTTTCGTGAAAATGACATTGTTTATTTATACAAGAAACTTTCAACTCGCCTTTATTTACTTTAAAGCCATATCGCCAGATTGTTATGCCTTTAGAGTTTTTTTCTTTAGACACTGATTTAGTACCACACCAAGGACAACTACTAATTTGAAATACATTTTTGCGTTCAGGATTTCCTTTGTCTCCTTTTAATGCTTCTTCGTCCATTTGAGAAACCAAAATACCTGCACCATTATCTCCAGCAACCTTGTTAGGTGTTGATGCTTGTCCAACCCATAAACCAATACTTATAGGTTCTTCTTTTAAGGTGTCTTTAAATTCTGATTGAGAACGCATAAATTCCAATGTGGCAATTAAGCGAGATGCACGTTCAAATTGTTGTGCTGTTAATAAGCGTAATGTGTAACGCATAATAACACTTGTACCACCATAATCACTTTCATTACTAATTCTTCTAAAAGCTATTGTAAATGCCGCTACCGCTAAATATGCTTCTGTTTTACCACCACCTGTAGGAAACCAAATAAGGTCAACAGTATTGTTTGCTTTACGCTTTTCAGGTTGCGCTATTTCATCTAAACTAAGTAATAAAAAAGCTAACTGGAACGGTCTATATTTAGGAACAAATCCTAAATTTTCAAGTGTGTCATACTGTTCAAAGTAAATAAGCCTATTAGCATTGATTGATTTATCAATCTCAAATAAGTCTTTTTCAGTCTTTCCTAATCTTTTGTCATTAGATACAATTAACTGTATGAGCATTGCTGTATTCGCTAATTGGAAGGCTTCAAACACCTTTTCATTGTCTAATAAACTGATGTTATCTTTTAGTCGCTTATAATTTTGCTCCTGTCTTTGTATTACTCTTTCTGCAACTACTTTCTCATTAGGGTTGAGCTTGTTCTTTTCTTGAATTTGTTTATTTATCCATTGCTGATAACTGGCTACAAAATCTACTAAGTTTGCTTTAATTTCATCTTTGGATAAACCCCAAATAGAGAGATTCCGCATATCTAATGCCTTGTCTAAACTACTGTCCTCAAATTCGTTGATTACGTCATTAATATTCTGTTCTGGTAAGAATGTAGATTGTACCGTTTTTGTATTCTCATTCCATACTACTGAGCAATTGTGGCCTATACCATAACTTTTGATATTCCGATAAATTAACTCTATTTCTTCCGCTTCTTCATCTCTAATTTCATCATCGGATGCATAGGTGTTAAGGCTATTATCCTTGTATTCAATCAATCCATCTGATTGAACTTTTATACTTCCTTGAAATAGGGATTTAAAATTTAGATTTTCTGACCTATTGGAAAAGCGGTTTGCCGGATGGTCTTCAGAGCAATTTACTAATTGAATTTTTACAAATCTTGCTCTATTATCCTCGTATACCTTAATGTTGTAGCCTGCATCTGTTAGTTTGTATATCTCAGTAGGGAAATTAAAGGAAATAGGGGATTTAAAGGATTTTTCTATACTGATAGTTTCTTTAAAGGTAAAAGGCGTTCTTTTCCACGCTCTACCTAATAATTTTTCTAATTTACCTATGTGATAGTATGCTGAAAAAGGACCGCCTTCTTCCGATTGTCGTATTAAGTTCTTTCTGTTTTTAAATTCATCAAACTGCCCATATTCTCCATTTGCCCTTTCAGGATTTTTTTGCTCTCCTTTTAGCTCTCTATTCAGAAACATATAACCATCTTGGTACTTGAGCGCATCACGGAAAGTTAGCGGATATGGAATACCTTGTTCAAAGAATGAATCGTAACCAGCCTTAGAAATCTTAATTTTTCTTTCTTCGGCTTTTGCTTGAGTATATAAGCCAAACGAAAATTCCACATCTATTTCTTTTATTGATTTATCTAATGCGACTGTAATACCTATGTTAGTGGGAAAGAAACTGTTTGTATCTAAGTTAAAATCTTGACGCTTAACTTTTACTTCTTCTTGCTTTTCTCCAATATCCTTAGTTTCCTCAATATCTGTTTCTTCATTTTCTAAGGTGTTTTCTTCTTCATTTTCATCAGTCAGTAATGATTCACTTTGTAGTGCTGCATCATCCTCATCTGCCTGCGTTTCTGGTGTTACAGATTTGTTGGGAAACAGTACACCACTGAAATATCTTGGTAAAGGGTAATCGGAAATAATTTCTTCTTCATCAGGAAGTCCCCACATATCAGAGCCTGGACCTATCATTCCTCTTTGAATGCGGTCTTGAAATATTTGCCTTGCTTTTTTATCTATGTCATCAGTTTGATTCTTCATCTTCAGTGATTGCTTTACTTTCTATTGTTCTTATCGGTGCTGCACTTCTTACAAAAGCTTGTATCTCCTCTGTTTGAAATTTGGATAGCATTTTACCTGTATTTTTTCCATCCGAAACGATGTAATCCATCACATCATCACTAAGGTCTCTACCTAAACTTATCATTAAGCCTCTATAAAACCGTTTTACCTTTAATAATTCTACAAATGATCTATTAAGTGCTTCATCTTCAAACAACATTTTCATTGCTCTTAATTCGTTGTCACTATGCGGAAAACGCTCTTTATCTTCTTTATTAAGCCATTTAGAAATTGTTACTACGTTTGTTATTTTACTTCCTTTCGCTTTAAGTGAGCTTAGTAATCGGTCTTTATCGTAATGTCTATCTTTTTCAATCCTGTTAGTAAAATATCTTGATAATGATTCCTTCCAAAGCCTTGACATTTTCTCAACTTCTTGGAATCTTCCATTACTATCTTCTTGTGACGCAATACTAAATAAGCGTTCTTTAGATAAATTATTATAGACTCTTACGGTGTCTCCTGCTAATACATTATAGGTCTTTGATTTAATCCATTTACCATTCTTTTTTATCAGTACCGTTTTTGACCCATCGTATACTAAAGATTCTGTACTTCCTTGAAAATTGATACGATAATTAACCTGCTTGTGTGATTCATAATCATAGGTTTGTTCTGAACGGTCGTTTCTTGTATAGAAGCCATCCATTATATCTTCTAAGGACTTATTTTCTATGACTTCTTTAAGTTTTACTTTAAAATCTAATGCTGTGAGTTTTTTTCGGTCTTTAGACTGGTACTCAGTAATAAGACTATTGTCATATTTATCTATGTACGTTTTTATGACCTTAGCTTCTTCTGGATAGGAAAGAAAATGGAAACGATGTGGCGAATTGATTGCAAAATCAAGGACTTCATCATAATACTTGCCATTATTGTAAAGGCTAAGTACATATACCTTTTTGCTTCCATTTATATTTTTATGAAGTTCCTTAAATTCCTTTAGACTTAAAATCTTGTGATGCTTTCCTTTAAATTCGTCCTTCCAATTTTCTACTAATCTTTTGGGAACAATTAAATAGTTTATAAATTTTAATCGCTCTAAATACTTTAATTTATTATTATTGAAGTTTTTAAAAATAGCATCAATATGTAGTCTTAATTGCGCTTGTGCCACTGTATCATCAAGCTCTAAATCGTAGAAATCTTGTTCGATAGTTTCTGATGCCACTTTTTTGATTAAATGCTGTACAAACTCTACCTGCGATAAATTGCGACTATCATTAGGCTTTGCTAGAACCAATGCATATAAGAATCTGCGTAATCGCTTTACATTTAGTAAGGACATACTGTTTTCCTTTTCAAGTGTGCTTAGATAGGTCATTAACGCATCTATTTTTTCTTGAAAAACAGCATCTTCAATATTGATTGCTTTTATTTCGCCAGGTGCTTTATCTTCTAAATATTCAAACTCAGGAAAGGTCCATTTCCATTTTAAAAATTGGTTTTGTTCATCATTGAAGCCTTCACTACCCAAAATGATACAATTTGGAATATCTTCATTTCTAAGTGCTAAGCGAAGTTTTGTACTTACTTTATCTTTGTACTTATTTTTGCCTATGACAACAAGCGTTTCTATATCAATTCCTTTATTCAAAACATAGGTTTGTAGTGTATCATAGTCTGGCACACAATAAATCATAGGTTCAAGAGGGATGTGATTCCAATTTTCTCTACCTGAACGTGCAATCCACCTCATAGGTATTGCTTTTCTTATATCTATATCTATATAGTCTTGAGTACGTAGTTCTGACTCAAATTCATTTTTAGACATTATGATGGCAGATTTGTATTTGAATTGAGAGGGAATATTTTTAATATCAAAGATTAAATCGTAAAGCTTTCTATATTGTGTTAAGCGTGCTCTTGGTATTCGATTTATTAATTCTGCATCTACTACTGCATATTTTCTTAATTGTTTCTTATTAATATACTTTGTGCCGTTTCTATTTTTGAGGATGTAATCTTTACCATCATATTTGATAAAAACAAAACGTTCTCCAGATGGGTGTTGTAGCACTGCTCCAGATTCAAATGTTGTTGCATCGTCACAGAAATTTTTGAAAAACAAAGAAATAGCTACAGATAGAACCGCAGGAAATTGTGATAATGCAGGTAATTCTTTATCAAATGATTCTATAAACAAGTTTTCCTCTTTACTGATGGCTTTGTCTATTAAATAGAAGTTGATGGCTTGAAAATCTGAAAGATTTAAAGCCTCTAAGCGGTACTCTTTGGTTAAGTACTCTTTAGCTTTATTTATTAGTTCTTGTGTATAGGTTTTGATTATTTGCATATTCAATTATAAAAACCAAAGTTTATCCTTAGCGTGGTCAGGGATGGGTGCTTCAAACCTTGGGGCAATTTTGGCTACCATTTCTGAATACTTAATAGTAATGGGTACATTTTGTTGTCGTAGTGATTTCCAATATAGTCTGCTGAATTGGTACACTTGGGTTAGTAATTCTGTGATAACATCCATATCTTCCAATGTTTCTTTATCTGGGCTACTCACTTTTATTTTTATGGGAAATGGGTAGCCTTCTGTATCTGAGTACCATTGTGAATTAGGGTATCTGGCATTATTGAATAATAAGTATTGGTTTTTATCAATACGTATGGTTGTACCACTTACAGGCATTAACTTTTTATTCCAATTGAGATCGTAGGCTATTATGTCTTGAGATTCTGTTTTATTGATATTTAAGATGTACAAAGGCACTTTTAATTTTAGTGCATTCATTCCTCTTATGATGGGTTCCAGTTCTTCTTTTTTCATTTCCTTGTAAAAATGAATAACCACCTTGTCTGCTTCTGCTACTGCGGTAAAATCTCGAATAGCTTTACAGATGCTGCCAGCCAATAATTTTGTTTCGCCTTGATCGAAATATTCAAACCCTCTAAAGAGTCCGTTGTTCTGAAAACTAAAGGCACTTGCAATGTATCTTCTGTTTTCGCCTTGATTGGTAAATGCTCCAACACCAATTACTAACTCCTTTTTATCTGTTACTGCTAATTTCCAAGGTGCTCCGCCTAATTTGGCGTGTATCGCCAATGCCATATTTTGTAATGAAAATTGAAATGTATATTGGTTTTCAATATTCAGTATCATTTTTTGATAATCTACTACCTGTGTTATAATACCTTCATTTAAAAACAATTCCTTAATTTTGACATAGATTTCCCGGTCTTCTGGATTAGGCGAATATTTATCGAAGGGGCTGATATAAAACCCTGCATAGCGAATGTTATCTTGGTCGAATGAAAGTTGTTCTAACTTTTCAATTATTTCTGGCATTGGGTTAGATTCATCCGTAAACTCAATAAAATGATCTTTTGAAGTTTCACATTTTATATTTACATAATCCTCTATTCCTTTAAAGTAAACCTTTTTGGCTTGAACACCGTTTTTCAATTTATCATAAAATTCTTTAATTCCTTCCTTGTGGGATGTGTGATATACAAAGAAAAACTTAATGTTTTGGATTGGTGGCCGTCTATATGGATTTAAGGTGTTCATTGCCATTTTTGGCACTAAACTCGTTTGTCTATTTTGGTTTTCATCTTTGCCAAATTCCAACAAGCCTATTCTTGGATCGATATGGCTTGTTCGATTGAGGGGCACGTCAATAAACTCATCTTTCGCGAAAGAGAACATAGATTTGAATTCGTCTGTAAAGAGATATTTATTTGCGAAACTATTAATCAATGTCACATATTTTTGATACTTATTTACAGGTTTGTCTGGTGCATCGATAGGGATGTCTAATGCTCTTGCCAATTCTAATCTAAATAATGGAAATGCTTTGTCAAATGCAATACTATTGTAAAAATCTTGTTGTTCTTCAGTATCTAATGGCATTTGATAATTAAAGGTTGTTTGACCATAAACGCAGCGTTTTATATGCTCGGTGCCATCAATTTCTTTCACTGATTTAGTTAATACTTTAGAAGTACCATCATACGCTACTACCAACTCTGGTAAGTCTGTAAGTTTTTGAAAATGTATTTTAAATGAGAACTTATAATACAGATTGAAATGCTCTGTGTTATTTTTTATTGAAGGCACCCAAACTTGAATATCCCTAACAAAATTCTTTCCTACAATAAACCCTTTTTCATAGAAATAGGATCGTAAACGATGTCTTAAATACTGATGATAAATTCTTAACTCTCTCTTGTCCCGAAGATTAATTTTAATTTTGGGTGCATTAGTCAATGAATCGTCAAACGTTGCATATATTTTGTCTTGAGTAGATAAATCTATGTCAGGAAAAGCTTCGTGAATTTGTTTTGAAAACTTTGATTTATCGATTATATGACTTCCTTCTATATCATCTAAGGTTAGTGAGATAGTTGGTGTACTTGCTGGCCATTTGAAATTGAGAATATTTGACTTTAAATGCTCATTCATAAACTATTAATTTCATTCAAAATTTTCTAAAAGTTCAAAATTATCTAAAAATGGGGTTAAACTATCGTCCTTTGCGTGCTTGGCTAAAATTAATCTGCTATCTACAGTCGTGATACATTTACCGTTTAGTGATTTAAAATTATCTCTGATGTAATCGGCTTTTTGTTCTTCTGCAATAGTTGATTGATAGAATGTGAACTGACTTAATTGAGGGTTGTTGAAGTAGTCTATAAAACCACTTCTAAAAATGTTTTTTACTTCCAATTGGAATTTCTGCAAACTGGTAGGTGTGTATGCCGTATAGGCTTTGAGAACAAAAAGGAAATTGATAGTATACTGATGTACAAACAGCGTATCACGGTCAAAAAGCCTGTGTTTCCAATGGTATTTACATTCTGGTTCTTCATTTAAAACTTTTATTTGGTGATCATTATAATTGGATTCATTTTTAATTCGACCGTATATAAAAAAATTAGGGGTAATGTTGTAGCCTTCAGTCAAGTTATCTCGATATCTGACTCTAGGGTTATGGTATTGCCCAGTATCGTTTAATAATTCAATATTGTAGAGAATGATATTCTTTGCATAAGTAATCTGTTTGTACTTAGAAAATTTTCCAGCTTCCCTATCAGTTTTATAGTATTTTGAATCCCCGATAAAAAAGATGTTGCTATTGTCGATGATGGACTGGTCTTCATAAATATGGTCTATAAGTTTGCCATCCTCATTTTTCTTTAAATGTTGTATGTCACTGTCACTTGCCACTTTATCTGTAAATAACTTGTCAATCATATCTTCAAATATGATGTTGTAGTTATTCACACAGATATATTCTTCTTTGTCTTTTTTACTGCTTGCCTTGCTGTTGTTTGTAAAATAGAGTTCGCACAGCTGATACATTCTTCTGAGTGTATCATTGAAATAGCGATATTTTATTTTACGCAACTTTGATAACCCATATTCATTTGCGCATAGTCGGTCAAACTTGATTCCTGTTATGAGGTTGTAGGACTTATCAATCTTTAGATTTAGTTGATGCGCTTGATTGAGTTTTTTAAGAATTGAGAAGTAATAGGTTATGAGTTCTTCTTCTACATTGCGCACCTTTCTCTTGTTACGAATGCCTAAATAGACAGGCATACCCGATGCAGTCATTAACGGCAATCCTTTCCGTACCGTTTTTTCCCATTTCGGTTTAGTAACCTTATTAGTCACCTGCTCTATGTGGTGCTGTAAGATGAAGTTTTTGTTTTTCTTATAGAAATTGGTAAAGGCTAAAACAATGTCGAGGTATGAATAGTTATTGTTTCCAATATTAGTATTTAACTCAAAGGTTTTGGATGGATTAAGTAAGCTGTTCTTTTCCCATCTGCGGTTGTATTCAATAAGACTGTTGTAAAAATATATGGATAGTTCACGTAACCATTGTAGGTCTTGGTCGTGTTTTACAGAAGTATCTTTAAGCGCATCGTACAACTCCTCAGTACTCTTATCAAATATGGTAGTTGTACCATCTTTCATAAAAACCTTTGGTAACATAAAGACCAATTCATTGTTTTTATAAGAGTGGTAGTAGCCAACCGATTTGATTACTCCCTTATTTCCAGTCTGTTTGTAGAATTTGAAGTCATCAAAGAGGGGTTCCAGCTTTGTAACCGGATATTCTTGTTCCTCAATTAATAACTTCATCTTGTTGCTTTTCTTGACCGTTTTGAGGTTGTTCTGCTATTTCTACATTAATCCGCTCCAGTAGTGCTATAAGTTTGTCTAAACCTTTTGACTTGATAGGAAAGTAACTTTCATAGGCTTCATTTTCAGCAAAGACATTGTTCTTTTCATCTTTGAATACGTCATTCCAGAGATAGAACAAGACTTTGTTTACAAAAGCTTCTAATGTTATTGCACCGTCTGCATTAGGTTTGATAAAGTAATTACCAATGCACTTATCCATACCAAGAGTAGGTTCATTTTGTATGTGCTCTGTATTGATTTTTGAAATGAAATCATTCCATCTGAAACTTCTGTTATCGTCAAGTTGTACTGTATAGGAATAAGAAGGGTTAGATTTTCCTTCCTCTGTTGTCTCATCGTAGCAAATAGGTATGTACTCCCAATCCCATCGTCTTTTAAATGCACTATCCATTGGAAACAGCGATTGGTCTGATGTGTTCATCGTTGCGTAGATGTACAAATTACTCGGTAACTTCAGTCCATTTTTAAGCCCATCGTGGTCTGTTCCCAATTCTTCTTCTAAATACTTTTGAAATTCATCCGATGGCGTAACCGTATAATTGGCATCGCGGTCTAATAATTGGAATATGTCGCCAAAAATCTCTGCACAATTACCACGGTTAATTTCTTCTATTGCAAGGAAATATTTGTTTTCACTCTCAATGTTTTTCCATGCTTTTACATAGATGTTAGCAAATGCCTGTGGTACAAATTTGTATTGGATGTCAAATTTGCCATCATCACCTTTTACTGAGATAGGTTTATACCCACCGACAAATGATGCGTAATCAAAATCGGGATGAAATGTGATACGTTCCTTTTGCTCTTGCGGAACTCCTTTAAGAATTTGGTCAAGTTTATAGGATTTCCCTGTTCCTGGTGCTCCGTAAAAAATTTTGTTATTCATATTTTTTGATGGGTTAAAGGCTATATTATCATCAGCATCAACTGGTGAATTGTCTATATTAATTGACGTTTCTTTTGGGGATAGATTTAGTGCAGTTTTTACTCGCTCGAAATACTTAGAAATGCTTTCTTCATCCGTATCATCTTTTAACGTAAAATCATTACCATCATATCGCAAGTAAAAGTGTAAATTATCCTTTACAACACTATTTAAAACTCTTAATGGACCAACATCCTCTTTTTCATCTCTTCCTACTACCTTTAGCCCTTCACTTAAATGTGCATAAATGCCTTCTTGCTGAAATATAGTTTCTTGACCACCTTGTCTAATCTTAAAAGTAGCTTCTTCCGAAAACGCTGTTAAAAGTTTGGATACCTTTTCCTCAGTTGCACCTGTCTCTAAATTACTGCCTGTTAGTTGATTGAAAAGAAAGTTTTTTGCGGATGTATTTACGTTGACAAGGTCACCTTTTAAAACTACGTCTATAATGTCAAGATTAGTAGAGAAGTTCAAAAGTTTGCTATACCGTTCACCACCTGTTCTTTCAGCAGTATTCCCTCGGTCTGCTACAAAATTTATCTCACCGAGCTTCCAATATAGCTGCAAAGCAACTTGTAAAGATTCTAAATGTTGTTTGAAGAGTGGTGTACTATTTAAATTAGAAATTAAAACAGAAGCTTCTATATCAGCTTCACCCAACTGGTCTTGAAAAAATTCAGCAATTGGTTCTTCCAAAGCAGTTTTCAGCTTAATTGCTATTTTTCCAACATTGTCATATTCTTCAGCATATTCAAGGCTACTAATATCCGATACTGCATAAATTGCATATAGACCCGCAAAAAGCTGATTGCTTTGGGGTAGGGAACATTTTATACCTAATCGAAGATTAAGTTCCTCACGAGGTGTTATACTATTTGGTAGTTGCATAAGCTGTTTCGTTGTCTAATTTTATAATCTTTGCAATTTCAGCAGCCAGTAATGGCGGTACGGCATTACCTACTTGTTTCATTTGATTGGTTTTGGAACCATAAAAGACGAAACTATCTGGAAATGATTGTATGCGTGCTGCTTCACGTACTGTAAGACATCTATTTAGAATAGGGTGTGTAAACAAACCAGAAGAAGGGGTGTCAAATCTCGTTGTAATTGTAGCAGCAATATCATCTTCTTTTAACCTTGACCAAGTACCACTATATATAGATTTTGTCCTATGCTCCGGTGGTAACACTTCCTTGCCCTTTCCTTTTGGAATAAGGCTTAGTCTTTCCAAAGCAACTTTTGAATGATTTGTAGCCACGTGATTGTGCAAGACCTTTGAGCCATTGCGAAGTTTCTTTTGAAATTTCGTTGTTGCTAATTCTATATAGATAGACTCTTGAGTTCCTTCACCTGAATTAATAAAAGGTAGGTCATATATAGCTTCTTTAACAGTTACTTTCTTATTCTTTACTTTAGGAAAACTAAGTTTTTCTTTTCCAAGAGAGCCTACAAAAAAAGCACGTCTTCTATTTTGTGGTACGCCATAGTCGGAAGCATTCAATACATCTGCATTGACTTTATACCCTAAATCCTCAAACCCTTTAATGATTTCATTCTTAAAAAACCCGTTTGCAGTAGTCAAAATATTGGGTACGTTTTCCAAAACGAAATACTGTGGTTTAAAAACTTCAACAGCATCTATGAATCGCTTGAACATATAGTTCCTGTCATCATTAACACTCAATCGTTTTCCTTTTTGGGAAAATCCTTGACAAGGTGGTCCACCAACAACCACATCTATTTTGCTGTGGTTTTTTTTCAACTCTTCAAAATCAATTGTGCTAATATCCTGACTGTACATCTTTGTTGAAGGATGGTTTTTTTGATATGAGAGTGCAATATCTTTGTCATATTCAATAGCAAACTCTACATCAAAGCCTTGTGAAATAAAACCTTGTGAAAGTCCACCTACACCAGAGAATAAATCTGCTATAACCAGTTTACTCATTGATAATTCTTTTTTTAGATAATTCGT
Source organism: Marixanthomonas ophiurae (assembly GCF_003413745.1). Lineage (NCBI taxonomy): Bacteria > Pseudomonadati > Bacteroidota > Flavobacteriia > Flavobacteriales > Flavobacteriaceae > Marixanthomonas > Marixanthomonas ophiurae. The sequence continues at coordinate 2,219,155 of NZ_QVID01000001.1, forward strand.
AATATTCTTCAGATAACTCTATGCCAATAAATTTGCGTTTTAATCTATGAGCAGCTACACCAGTAGAGCCACTACCCATAAATGGGTCTAACACTACATCATCTTTGTGCGAAAGATGTTCTATGAAGTGCTTCATTAATTTTAAAGGCTTTTGCGTTGGATGCTTACCAAACTTTTTTTCCTTCGCCGTGGTAAGTGATGTTTCAATAAAATCGTGAACCATTTTTCCATTATTATTAAAAACACCAGACGTGTCTTTGTAGACAAAATATACCCAAGCTTCAGTAGAGTTTACAAAGTGAATATTCATATTTCTAGGCATCGGATTTGTCTTATGCCAAATGCCAGTTGTTTTGTAATAGAACCCGTATTTAGTGGCAAGCTTAATAATGGTTTCAATCTTGATTAATGACATAAACAATAAGAGTGAACCACTCTTGCGAAGTATTCTCGCACTTTCCTTAAAGAAATTATCCATCTCAATTTCCCAATCATCTTGAGAGAGATTATCCCACCCAGCGTAAGCAAATTGATTTTCGCGCATCTTAACAAGATTCGTATTCCTTCTGTGCATAAACTCGCCTAAATTATAAGGTGGGTCCGTAAGGATTAAGTCAACAGAATTGGAATCGATGAACGAAAGAAAATTTGTACAATTTCCATTACCTAACAAACAATTGGGGGCAATGGACTCAAAAGTGATATCCCTATTAGTTGATGTTACTAAAAACTTATCTTCCAAGTTGTTTTCATCTAAATAACTGAACAAGTCTAAACTTGGTTCGCTGACGAAATACTCAATGTATTCTGTAGGATATGTTAACATATTATATATTGAGTTTAGCTTGTTTAGCTGAGTTTATTTTAATGTATTTTACCTTTTCTTCGGCAAGCTTGAGTGTGTTTTCATTGCAGGCATTTTCAATAAGTTCGTTTGCGATTTTCTCTGCAAAAAACTCAGACTTTAATATCTCTAAGTCTAAATTGAAAATGTTAGCTATTACAGGTAAATAGCCTGCATCTAATAACTTTTTACCGTTTTCAACTTTGCTCAATGCGCCAGAATCCATCCCTAACTTAGCACCCATTTGGGTTAGGGTAAGTCCATCGGCTTTACGCAAGTCTCTAAGGTATTCACCAATTGCTTTTTTCATCTTGAAATAAATATCTTGCTAAATATATCTTGACGAAAATAACAAAAAAACAAAGAAGAGAAAAAACAATAACTACAAATTTGATAATTATATTTTTATTTCGGCTTCAGATATTCATTATACTTGTCTCTGTGGATTATACCCGATTTTACAAAGTTTGTAATGTAGCCCTCAGCTGTTTTATGCGGAATTTTAAGCTTACTCGCTACTTTTAAATAATCTTGCCTCGTAAATTTTATGGCTAATTGCTCTAGAAACCTTTCTTTTTTGTTAAGTCGCTTTTGTGTTTTAGGCTCTATAGGTAAATCATTAAATACCTTACTGCTATGTTTTACTAGTATTTCAATCATCGCAATAGCGTTTTCAAAATCTACATCTTCACACTTCTTAATTTTATTTACATCGCCATCTTCCATAATTCGCAAGCCTGTAAAAAGCATTGTGAAGCGAAACGCGATTAGGCCTAAGCGTCTTACCGTTGCAATATATTCTTCAGGTTGCAAGTTGATATATTTAGTTTGTAAGGCTGTAAAAAACTCGTTGAATTGCTGTTGTTGCTTTCGCGAAAGCGTCACTTCAATAGGCGGATTGTTTTTGAGGGTTCTGTATAGTCCTAAAAAAACCTTGCCCAGTTGCTCATAATGTTCTTCCAAACCGACTTTGGCACGTTTGGCAAATACATCTTTCCAGACTGGTTTGATGTTCATATAGTAGAATATAAACCTGCTGAATAAGCCGTTTTCTGCATTAGGAACTAATGCTGCTATTTGTTTAGGTGTACCTGATAACACCGTAGATAAACAAGGGTTTTCAATATCTACATATTCGCGATCTGTTCTGCGGTAATAGCTAATTGTTTCGTGATGAAATGCTTTTCTAAAACCATCGCTATAATTACCGTAATCACTTTTAAAGGCTTGCGCTAAAGTGTCGCCTTCGGTTTCAAACATCAACCCGCGTCCTTCATTATTAGAAATCAACTGATACACTCCTGTCACACTATTGTTTGCAGGAATAAACAGCATACGTTCTGGCGGTTTACCTGGTTTCTCAAGGTTTTCATTCTTGCCCTTATTCATATTGTAGGTAGCCATTTCGCTCTCATACTGCTGTTTAAGGGTTTTGGATTGTTCACGATGTAGCTTGTGGATAGGGGCAACCAACTTTTTAATTTGGTTAAGCTTTCCTTTTCCTGCGCTTGCTGGTGCCGTAACAAATAAGTATAGATTGCTGTACACCTTGCGTTCATCATAAATGCCAAACAGATTAGGAAAACAGGCACTAAAAGCGGTTAGCGCACCCAATAACATTATGTCCTTTTCCTCATTGCCGTTTGCCGGCATAACTAAGTGTTTTATAAAATCAGGTATCGTATCATATAGGCTATCAGGAAACGTAGGTAGTTTCTCTTTGGTTGCTTCTGCTACCGGTAAGGTTGCAACCTCTGTTTGCGGCCGTTGCGTTTTTATACCTGCTTGATGTGCATAATGATAGAATGTTGCAATCGTTATACCGTGCCCTTTGGCATTCAGGCATTTTGTGTATTGCTCGTCACATTCCTTTTGGTCGTAACCTGAATAGTTACGGCTAATTCTATGATAATAGTCTCTACCTTGTTCATTGTATGCTTCCGCAAAAGCGAAACCTATATCACGCCATCTTGCATAATCGGCAGTAATATCTGTGCTTGATTGTTCAATGGCCGTGATGTACCTTTCAATATCATTGCTATCAATGGCAACCGTAGAGGTTGCTTTTTGGGTTGCCATAGGTTGCTCTGCAATCTTTGGTTGCTGCAACCAGTCTTTAGGATTGAAGTTCTTCTTCATAATAATTGATGTCTTTTATGTAAGTAGGCATTAGCATCGTGCGGTAAAAAACAGGCTCTGGAAACGTCTTTTCCTGATGCGTCAACCTCAAGGTTATATGTATGTTTGATGTAATTTGTAATTGCCAAGAAGTTTTCTTGGTGCGTAAATTCGTCCACCTCAATGCGGATAATCCATTTTAAGCCATCGCCAGATGGCGAAATGAAGAGCATTTCAGTCTCGAAATAGTCATCATTAAGCAGTTGTTGCCTGACTTTTTCTATGTCTTGCAAGTGGTCAAAATCAATCGTGATGAGGTTGGAATGTCTTTGTAAAAACTTGTCATTTCTTCTCTCAAACACGCCTGAGAATGTGACGTAGTCAAAGCGATTAGCTTTGAATTTGCGTTTTTTCTTACTATCTTCGATTGCCCTAAGTTCCTCGGTTATCCCTTTGTATTTATCGCTAATAATCAGTTGATGAATTTTGCCCAACTGCAAGGTTTCCAAAGGAAATACATTGCGTACTGGTGCTTTGAAAAAACTACAGTCCGTGTACCAAGTGTTATCCGGTTCATCCAACCAGCTTAATTCATCATCTTCCTCAACCATAAGATCGAGATGCAAGGCATCGTTAATTTTGTTCAGTAATTCGTCCTCTGTTTTAGTTTCAAAATAGGACTGTGCAAAGTCGAAGGCATCGCCTGAGAAACTTTTGTATTCTGTATCGCTGTGAATGGCGTTGTTATTTTCAATGCGAATTGATAAGGTCTCCTTATCTGCATTAAAAGGGTTACGCGTTATCCCGCACGTCCTTCCCGAAAAGGAAAGGACGGTTGTATCGGGATAGAATTGTCTCAACACATAGGCATATATCTTTATGCCATAATGTGTTTTTTCCAAAATGTTCTTTCTACTTAACTCCATCACACTTAAAATTTGGGTTATAGTAATTGCTTTGAAGTAGTTTCTCTATATCAGAAACCTTGTAGTAGAATTTGCCTTTTACTTTGCTATAAGGCAACGTGCCATTTTTGCGAAAGGTTTGCAACGTTCGCTTACTGATATGCAAAGTTTGTAGCACATCTTGGTTATCAATCCACGAGTCTTTTAATCGCTCTGCTCGTGATTCTTTTAAAAGCTGGATGTAGGCTTTTATGTACTTTATTTCCTGTGAGAGTGACAGGATGAGTTCAATTATCTCTTTCATAACTGCACCTTTCCTTTCTTTATTAGATAATCGGCAGCTTGCTGCTCGATTTCGTCCCTTGAGTCCATACGGTTGCGCAGCAACCATTGATCAAGTTCCTCTCGTTGGAAATAAATTTTCTTGCCGTTAGGCTTGTAATGAGGTACTGCGTTCGTACTTGTCAATTTGTACAAGTGAGACTGCGATAATTCCAAATAAGCACAAGCTTCATTAAAATTGAGTACCGTTTTTTGCATTGTCTGCTGTTCTGTAAGCAGTTTTTCAATGCGGTTTAATTGTTCTTTAATGTTCGTGTCCATCTTCTTTATGGATTAAATTGAAAAAGGACATCAGCGCTAATGTCGCCCTTGTTCGTCAAGGACAGTACATAGGTAATTCAAATAGAAACGGATATGAATTACGGAAATGGAAACGCAAATAAGCCGTTGAAAAACAACGGCTTACAATTTAAAATGGAAATGGTAATTGGAACTAAACCAATGAATTACCGAATTTTATTTGGTAGGTTTTTTAGGATGTATTCGGTACTTATTAAGTCATTGCGCTCTGCATCATTGTTCTCAAAAGTTTTAAATTGCTTTCGAGCATCGGTATTGTAGCGATGGTTTAGGAATCGTACTATATCAGTCGATTTAATCCGCTTAAAAGGATCAGTTGTTATCTTATTGAAGTAGTCTTTCTCAATAAACAGGAAATAGATGACGCCCAATACTGATTTGTTTTTATGCTTGGTGTTGGGAATGAAATTGTAATCCTTATCGATAATATCGGCTTCAAACATCATTTCTTCCGCTCTTGCTAAACTCTTTGAATGCTGCACAATATCTTTATAGGCAAGTACCTTATCTTTGGGTTGTCTGTGAGGCAAGTCGCTTTCGATTGCATTGAATGCCGGCTCAACTGCTCTTTCTTTGATTGAAGTTTTGCCGATTTCCGAAGGCTTAATTTCGAGTTCATCCAAAACCTCATTAAAATGATATTGATAGATTTCCTCAGTAGTAAGAATATCTTCATCTCCATATTTTCCAAATCGTTCCTGAAGCTCTAAATAGAGCCAAATCATATTAGCCTTTAAATACTGAATTATAAATGTATCCTCGTTGCGGATGGACTCGCGAGAATGTGCATATTTGTCGATGTAGCTTTTTACCCGTTCAAGGTTTGAATGATGCTGATTGAACAGCTTCTGGTAATTAAAAACATGTTCTTCCTCTATGGCGTTTGTAGGGAAGCTTGAAATAATCTCATTGAACTTCTTGTTAGCTTCTTGGTCGATTAAGTTTTTGTAGTACTTGCGTTTGTCGCCTAAAGCTCTTTCTGGAAACTCAATCATAAAAAGTGGCGCTTGCTTGTACTGCATCTTTACATTTTGGTTGCGGACTAATTCTTTAAACTCTCTGTCGGTTCGTTTATCCCTATGCAGTCCTTTAGTAATTGATATGAGCGATGCAAAAACGTCTGTTATCATTATAAATCGAGTTTTATACGGTTAGACGCCTCACGTTTTTTATCATCGATAACTTTAGCATAAATCTGCGTCGTGCGCAGTTCTTTATGTCCTAATAGCTTGGAAACTGTATAAATATCTGTTCCTAAAGTGAGTTGTAAGGTTGCATACGTATGACGAGCGCAATGGAACGTTATCGTTTTACTTATTCCTGCATTCATCATCCATTGCTGTAGCTTTAGATTTGTCCAGGCACTATAATGTAAGCCAGGTAATACTAAATCATCATCATTTCCACGTTCGCCTAACAATTCAACAGCTTGGTCTGAGATAGGAAGGGTTTCTGCTCCTTTAGTTTTTTTCTGTCTGAATCGCACGTAGTAACCTCTTTCTTTGGAATGCTGTATTTCTGACCATTTCATTTTTTCAATATCAGACCAGCGTAAGCCAGTAAGAGCAGAGAAAATGAATGCCTTTTTGAGTTGTGGCAATTCACATTCAGTATTTACTGCTTTTTGAAGTTCTTCCAGCGTGAGGAACTCTCGCTGTGGTTCACCTTGTTTGAAATTAGAAACACCATTTGCAGGATTGGATTTTAAGATGCCATCTGCTACGGCTTGCTTTAAAGCTGCATTAAACTTGCCATAATAGGAATACTTGGAATTTTGAGATAGTGGCTTGTTTGCTCTTCCAATTGCCTTTTTATCCAGATAGTCTTTAAAACCTTCTACAAATTCCTTGTCGAGGTCTTGAAAAGTAATATCTGTAGGGCGGTATGCTTTGAAATGTTTTAACATACTGTACCAATTACCATAATTACCTGAACTGGTATTTTTCTTTTCTGCCAATGCCGTGATGTAGGTAGTAAAACTGCCTTTAAGCTTCTCAATGTCATTAAAGCCGTATTGACCTTGCTGAATTTCAACTTGGCGTTGCGCCCAGATAGTTTCCGCTAACTCGCGTGTTTTCTTATTAACGGTGCGCTCATTTTTCGTTTTCGGATTCTGAATGAGATACAAGCTGAGGTACTCAGTCTTGCGTTTGCCTTTATTGTAGTAGTCGAGGTATAAGGCTATTTTTCCGTTTTTCTTGCGTTCTCTGAGTGTGACTTTCATAAGGCTACTAATTAAAAAGGTTTTCTATCTGGTGACGGGCAACAATATGTTTTCTACCAAATGGCACAGCTTTAAGCTGGCCACGCTTAATCATTCTTTGAATGGCCCATCTGCTAACACCTATCAGTTTAGATGCATCGGTGATGCTTAAAAAATCCTTGTTGGATAAACTGTCTGCTGAAACTGTTATGGAATCCTGTGCTTCTTGATTTGCTTTAGTTTCTTGAAGCGCAGCATCAACTTTCTCTTTTCTCTTTCGTGCCTTGTAAGCTTTCTTAGCACAACTGTCGCCACAGTATTTGGTTACGGTTGTACGTGCTGTAAAGAGATTACCGCAATGCTGACAGGTTTTTGGGATGTAAAGATTACTGCTCATAAATGGTGCATTATGTAGCGTTATGGTGCAACGTGGGGCAATATGGTGCATCATTTCGCCTTGTTTCCTAAACCTGATAATTGGGCAACAAATACCTTTAGCAGGCAACAGATATACAACAAATATAGCTTAAAAAAAGCAAAAAGGCAACAAAAAAGAAGCAATAAATAACACGTAATACCTTGTATAACAAGGAAAAGCTAATAAAAGGAAAAGTAATTACTTCCCGATGCAAAAGTTAGCGAAAATGTTTCCCAAAAGCTCATCATTGCTTATTTCACCGGTAATTTCACCAAAGTAATACAACGCCTGACGAATGTCTATTGCCATTAAATCACTGCTTAAATTACTATCAATACCTTGTTGTACTTTATGAATTTCTTCCAATGCTTTTAATAATGAGTCGTAATGACGCGTATTGGTGACAATGGTTTCATTATTTCGAAGTGCCCCGGTATTTACAAAATCAAATAGAGTCGTTTGTAGTTCTTCAACGCCTTCGCCTGTTTTTGCTGAAAGAGTCAATAGTTGGTAGTTGGTCGTGGGTAGGGTTTTGGTTATTTGTTTTTTGAATGCGGAACGGTCTGTTACGTTAAGTTCATCTATTTTATTGGCGATAACCAATAAGGGTTTCTGCGGAAACCGGTTTTTAATCTTCTCTACTTCAACTGAAATAGATGAATATTTCTCTCCCTTTGGGGGAGATGCCCGAAGGGCAGAGGGGGAAGCTTCAAATAAGTAAACAACCACCTGCGCCTGTTCCATTTTTTCAAAGGTCTTTTTTATGCCTAAGCCTTCAATAGTATCGGTCGTTTCTCTAATTCCAGCAGTATCAATAAATCGGAAGCCTATGCCGCCAATGGTAATTTCATCTTCAATGGTGTCACGCGTAGTACCTGCGATGTCGCTTACAATGGCTCTTTCTTCGTTTAGCAATGCGTTTAACAACGTAGATTTACCAACGTTGGGTTCGCCTACAATGGCAACAGGAATCCCGTTTTTAAGCACATTTCCCGTAGCGAATGAGTCGATCAAGCGTTTTAAAACGTGTGTGATTCGGGTAATTAATTTCTGAAATTCGTCCCGGTTGGCAAATTCTACATCTTCTTCAGCAAAGTCTAACTCTAATTCAATTAAAGATGCGAAGTCTAACAATTCTTGTCGCAGTTGTTTTATTTCTGAAGAAAATCCGCCGCGCATTTGTTGAATGGCCAACTGATGCGAAGCTGCCGAATCACTACTTATTAAATCGGCTACTGCTTCAGCTTGGCTTAGATCCATCTTTCCGCTTAAAAAAGCACGTAGGGTAAACTCACCTGCTTGCGCCATTCGGCAACCGTTCCGAAGGCATAATTGGATAATCTCTTGTTGAATATAACTACTGCCATGACACGAAAACTCTACTACATTTTCGCCTGTATAACTGTTGGGGTTTTTAAACACTGTAGCCAACACTTGGTCGATTACACGAGTATCGTCCATTATATTACCTAAATGTACGGTGTGCGTTTTCTGCTTCGTTAAATCTTTCCCTGAAACTGAGGCAAACAACTTGGCAGCAATGGTAATGGCATCGTTGCCTGAAAGTCTAATTATGGCAATGGCTCCTGCACCTGAAGGGGTGGCTAATGCAACGATTGTATCTGTGTGTGTCATAGACTGCAAAAGTACATAATTCCTTTTTTCGATTGGTCTGTGTGTAACATTTTATCACTTTTCACTACTTATCTAGTATATCAATCAAAATCATTCAAAAAATGGAAGTAATCAATCCCACACCACAACAAGCCGAGTACACCACGGCAAAACGAACCGACAATCAATTATTGGTCATTACACACGTTTCACAACTGCTAACCTATGTCACAGGATTTGGCGGACTAATAGTACCGTTAATTCTTTGGCTTACTCAAAGGGACAAAGTAGTAGGAATGGACGAGCATGGAAAAGCCATCGTTAATTTTCAACTGACTTTAATTCTATTGACTATCATAAGCATTCCGGCCATATTGTTATTAGGCTTAGGTATTTTAATGCTCATTTTTATAGGTATTGTTGCGTTTGTACTGCCTATTGTAAACGCGGTACGCGCCAGTAATAATGAATCGCCAAGCCTTTTTATGACCATTCGGTTTATTTCGTAATAAAAATGACTAATAGATAAATTTTAAGATGAAACTAAACTGGAAGAAAGGAGCATTTTCAAACAGATATAAGCTGTATTCCAATGGGAGGGAAGTAGGCGAACTTGCGGAAAAAACCTTTTCTTCAAATGCTATTGGAATACTTTTAAATAAGAAGTTTAGGTTTGAAACTAGTGGCTTCTTGAAACAAACAACCAATGTTATTGACATTGAAAGCAATAAAAAAGTAGGGGAAATTACTTATAATGGTTTTTGTTCAAAAGCTACGGCCACTTTTAACAATGATAGTTTTGTTTGGAAATATGAAAATGCATGGAATACCAAATGGAGCTTCAATCAAAATGATAAAAAGTTAGTAACATCTTCAGTTTCATTTTCAAGCGGCACAGTAGAATCTAAAACCGAAGAAGCAATCTATTTGTTAACAGCTTTGTTTATAGATACTTATTACAGAAAAATGGCTGTCGCAGCAATAATTGTCATTTTTATACCTATTTGGATGGCTAGTTTTAACTAGGTTTTTAAAAAGTATATTGAATTTGTAAACTACTATAATAATTACGAGGTAAACCAGGGTAGTAGTACCGAGGTTCACTTCCACCAAAACCAGAGGCATTAATTAAAATTGAGGAGGCATACATTGAATTAGTTACATTATTAATGCCTGCTGAAAGCCGGATATAAAAAGCATCTGCTATCGCCTTTTTATATTCGGCTTGTATATTTAATAGGTTGTATGAATTACTATACAGCGAGTTGCTATCGGTTATTGGCTGACTCCCAATGTGTCTAAAGTTTGAGGAAATATCTATCCCTGAGTTGTGATAAACTCGTATTCCTGCGGTTATCTTTTTATCAGGCACACCCGTGAGGTCATTTCCTGAAAAATCATCTGCTTCATCTACAAAATCAAGAAACTTGTGAAAATTAAATTCTGCATTTATAAAAGGATTAATTTCAAAACCTGAAGCTATATTAAAGCTATAATTTGCCTGAAACTCCAAACCGCGATGATGTGTCTTACCAGCGTTTCTACCTATAAATTGATCATTGCCCACCCGTTCAGCCACCAAAAGATTGGATATAGACAATAAATAAGCGGCAGATTGTAAGTGTAAATTTCGGTTGAAGAAATATAAATCGGCTCCTACTTCATAATTCCAGCCGGTTTCGGGACCAATGTCTGGATTTATAATTCCCTCGGGTGTTAAGGTTTCTTCTAGACTAGGATAATTAAACCCTTTACTAATATTTCCGTAGAAAGAAGTATTTGACGATGCCGTATATAATATATTTAGGTTTGGTGCTACAATAAGATCAAAATTTCTATTGGCAGATGTATTTTCGCTTCCTGTATTAAAAGCATCGGTATAATCATAGGTAGTTTTATTTACATTTACGCCAATTTCTGCTTCAAGAGTAGCGGTAAGAGGTAAAATGGTAGTAGTAAAAACGTTTAATTGCTTTCTGATTTCTTTGTTTTTACTAAGTAAACCACCTTCTAAGCTACCTTGGCTGTTATTTTCTTCATATAAATTTTCAATTGTTTTCCATCGGTATTCATCTTGATACCATTCACCTCCAAAACTTACGGAGGCTTGTCGTGCGTTAAAAGTGAACGATTTGGCAAATACTGTTCTGGCACCATAGCCATTTGTTATTTCATCTAAAATATTAAAGGGGCGTGGCTCATAGTGATCTGAATACGTATAATAGATGCTTGTGTTATTGCTGAAAGTTTCCGAAAATGTACTGGAAAAACTAAGACCAGTTACCGTTTGGCGGTTGTCTTCATAGCCCTTAGAAGCATCCCAAGTAAATGCAGCTTGCGTAGGATCTTCAGTAAAATCTGTCAATGCTAACGAGCTTGGTATTTGAGCGTTGTTGTTAAGGTGATTAACTAAAAAAGAAATACTGTATTTATCATTAAATTGATAGTCTGTGTTCAAAAAATAGCTATTCCGGTTGTACCGACTGTTATCCCGATATCCGTCCTGTTGTAGGTGATCGTAATTAAAATTAATGGAGAGCTTGTCTTCTTTAATAGCAGCGCTCCATGTCTTCTTAAATAATCCATAAGAGCCTACTGTTACTGTATTTGAAACGTTAGCTCCGTTTTTCAGAAGTTCTTTAGAGTTAAGCAATAAAGTTCCGCCAAGGTTGGTTCCGTATTGCGTAGCCTTCGGACCTTTAATAATTTCAATATTCTGTATGTTGTTAGCATCGTAAGTATCGATAGCCGTTTCGCCTACACCGTTGGTAATAGGAATTCCATTAAAGTAAGCTCGTATTTTATTAGTACCATACAATGTTCTAGAACCTACACCCCGGATGGTGATTCGATTGGTATTAATGGCTCCTTGCTGAATATAGACCCCAGGTGTTTCATTAATTGCTGAAACCAAATCTACCGGGCTATAAGCTTCAATAGTTTCTGAAGAAATATCTGAAGTAGGCACAAGTACACCACTTTCTTTTTGAAACTTGGAAGCCAAAATAACGGGTTCCAATTGTTCGGTTTCCTTTATTCTTTTCAGAATATAGGTTTTACCTGTTTCTGAAACAGTGATCATTTCGGAATAAAAATCAGGATGCTGAAGCATAACTGTAACAGGAAGCTCAATTTCTGAAGAAAAAGAAAATGCTCCATTTGAATTTGTGCTAACCATTAAAGAGTCGCTAACCCTTGCCGAAACACCTTCAATTGGTATGGTATTTTCAGTTATAACAATACCAGTAATTTGGGCCGTACTATTAAAAAAGACGGCTATAAAAATAACCGTCATAATGTGTTTTTTCTGCATAGATATTTTCTGTTATTGGTCGTAGCTTACTTTCCAAATGGTGTTTCCGGTATCGTCATTTACCAATAAAGCTCCGTCTGGAGTTACCGTAACACCAACTGGACGTCCATAGACGTTTCCTTCTTCTTCATTGGCGATAAAACCACCGAGAAAATCTTGTTGTTTACCAGCTGGTTTTCCATTTTTAAAAGGAACAAACGTTACTTTGTACCCTGAAAATTTTGAACGATTCCAAGAACCGTGTTGGCCAATAAAAGCACCATTTTTGTACTTTTCTGGAAATTGGTCACCCGTATAAAAAGTGAAACCTAGAGAAGCGGTATGTGGTCCTACTGAAACATCAGGTACAATTGCTTTTGCAACTAACGAATCTGCTTTTCCTTCCATTCTAGGATCTTCAATTTGACCAAAATAGGAATAAGGCCAACCATAAAAACCACCTTTTTGTACACTAGTTATATAATCGGGAACTAGATTATCACCTAACTTATCACGTTCGTTAACAGCTGTCCATAGATCACCAGTAATAGGATTCCAGTCCATCCCAACAGGGTTTCGTAAGCCACTTGCGTATATAATTTCGCCACTACCATCTAGATTCACTTCGAGAATGTTAGCACGTCTAATTTCTTCTTTCATTCCGTGTTCGCCAACATTACTAGCTGATCCCACCGAAATATAAATTTTATCTTTTTCATCATTCGTAATAATGTTCCGTGTCCAGTGATTGTTATAACCTCCAGCGGGAAGTGAAACAATTTTAGCCCCTTCTACATCTTTTAAGGAAGTTTGACCTTCTTTATACGGATATTTGTAGAGCCCGTCGGTATTAGCTACATAAAATGCATTCCCTATTACAAGCATACCAAACGGTTGATTTAAGTCTTCTAAAAATGTTTCTCGCACTTCAAATTCACCGTCTTTATTTGTATCACGAAGCAATGTTATTTTGTTGGCACTGCTTTTGGTATTTGATTCTACCACGAAAATATCATTGTTAGGCGCAATATATGTCCAACGTGGGTTGTCAAAGCCATCTGCAAATTTTGTTACAGTAAAACCTTCAGGAGCTTTTGGCATTGTATTTTCCGGCCAATCCACCATATTGTATAACTTCGCTGTAGACTTAGTAGCATACGGAGCTGGTAAAACAATATCGCCAATAGCAGTTTGTACCGTATCGGCTGTATATTCTTGAGCGGCTAAATCAGAATCAGATTCTGCTTTCTTTTCAGCAAATTGTTGCTTACAAGAAAGAAAAGCGAGACTAATAGCAAGGGTAATTAGAGTAAGTTTTTTCATAGTGATTTTCTTTTCCCCTTAAAATACTATGAAACTTTCAGAAAAGTAGTCTAGGATGGAATAGTTTAAAGTTTATTTAACTGTTTCAGCGATGTAAATTAAAAAATCCACAGTCCTAAAGATATAGGAATGTGGATTTTTATATTCTTTTCTTAAGAAAATTTTTGCTTGTCGAGCGGAGTCGAGACGTTAGTTATTCAACATAACCGGCATAACAAGCATGGTTACTTGCTCACCTTCATCAAGTCCGTCAACAGGCGTTAAAATTCCGGCGCGGTTCGGTAAAGACATCTCTAGAGAAACAACATCGCTCGTTAGGTTATTCAACATTTCGGTAAGGAAACGAGAGTTAAAACCTATTTGCATATCGTCGCCTTGGTAATCACAGGTTAAACGCTCTTCTGCTTTGTTACTGTAGTCAACATCTTCAGCAGAAATATTAAGCTCAGATCCTGCTATTTTTAAACGGATTTGATGTGTAGTCTTGTTTGAAAAGATGGACACACGACGTACCGAGTTTAAAAACTGATTGCGATCAATACTGAGTTTGTTCGGATTTTCCTTCGGGATTACCGCTTCGTAATTAGGGTATTTTCCATCAATTAGGCGACACACCATTTCGGTGTTTTCAAAAGTAAACTTCGCATTGCTTTCATTATATTCAATAGTCACTTCTTCTTCACTGCCAGCCAAGATGCTTTTTAGTAAATTTAGTGGTTTTTTAGGCATAATGAATTCAGCGTTTTCTGTGGCTTTTAAGTCCTCACGAGTATATTTTACTAATTTGTGAGCATCGGTTGCTACAAAGGTTAATCCTTCCGAAGAAAATTGAAAAAATACTCCGCTCATTACAGGACGAAGGTCATCGTTACCAGTTGCAAAAAATGTTTTATTAATAGCAGTAGCCAACACGTCTCCTTGTAAAATTGTAGAAGATGGGTCGTTTAATTCCACTGCATTAGGAAATTCTTCACCATCAGCATACGCTAAGGCATATTTACCGTGGTTACTGCTTATTTCTACCGTGTTATTTTCTTCAACTGTAAAGGTTAACGGTTGCTCTGGAAAGGTTTTTAAAGTATCTAACAACAAACGTGCAGGGATGCAAACCATTCCTTGTTCACTGCTTTCTACTTCCAGTTTTGAAGAAACTGTGGTTTCTAGGTCGGATGCTGAAACGATAAGCGAACTCCCATCTAGGTTAAACAAAAAATTATCTAAAATAGGAAGCGTATTATTGTTGTTAATAATGCCTCCAAGTACTTGTAGTTGTTTCAGTAAATACGAACTCGATACGATGAATTTCATTCTCTATATTTTGTGGAAATAGTTGATTTTCAATTTCAGCTGAATTGTATTCAGCATACATACAAATATATCTGAAATGCGACGGTTTTGAAAACTAATTTATTAACAGTTAACGGGTATAGCGACGTTTTCTGAAATATTGAAAGAGAATTCCGAATATAGCTAGTAACCCCAACGGTAACAAGATGTTAACAAGTTGCCATTTCGTGCGTTGCTCTGCTGTTTTTTGTGGATCAAGAAAAGGAACGGCAATATCCTTGCTACGAATGTTTATAAGTCCGCTATCGTCAAGTAGGTAATTTACGGTATTCAATAAAAACTCCTTATTTCCGTAGAATGTTTGGGTAAACTTATCGAAGCCTAACTCTAATGGACGGCTGCCATCTAATTGGTTTTTTATAAGATCACCATCACTTACCACCACCATTTTAGTTGGCACAGAGGTTTTACTATTTTCTGAATATTGAAACGGTTTTACCCTGTTGGTAAATGCAGAAGGGAAT
Organism: Marixanthomonas ophiurae; assembly: GCF_003413745.1. Lineage (NCBI taxonomy): Bacteria > Pseudomonadati > Bacteroidota > Flavobacteriia > Flavobacteriales > Flavobacteriaceae > Marixanthomonas > Marixanthomonas ophiurae. The sequence continues at coordinate 2,234,325 of NZ_QVID01000001.1, forward strand.
TTACCTTCTAATAAAACAGCCAACGGTTTTTCACCTGCTTTGTATTGCGAAGGATTTGGGCCTTCGTTTACTGTTTTTAAATTTTCGGGTATTTCAATGTCGAGGTCTATTTCGTAGGGAACGCCAATCACTTCGGTTATGGGTGAAGTGGAGAGTAAAACGGTTTTGTTTATCTGGTTTGGAAGCGTATCAATTGTGCTGGCATAGTCAAATTTTACTGCCTCAATATTAGTAACAATGGGATGGTTATTAGCGCTACTACTCAACGGATTAAAAAACCAAGGATAGCGACTGTATTGTGATTCTCGTTCACTTCCTTGCGCTAAGACAATAGGAGCGGAGTACACATCTTTAACCAAATTAGGGTTTATGCGTAAACCATATTTAAAGAAGAAATCGTTTAACCCAAGATCTTTTCCAAAGGCAAAGGTTTTTCCGCTTACACTATCTATTTTATTTTCAGTTGCATCAATAAGCCATAAAGAACGACCACCGTTCATGGTGTATTGGTCTAAAATATATTTTTCAGAATCGGAAAAAGCCTCAGTAGGCTTAGCGGCAATAATGAGGTCAAACTCTGTTAACGCTTGTAAGGTTTTATTTGGCGAAACAGCAGCTGAATCTAATGTGAAAGGAGCTAAATAGTAATAATCTTTAAGTGTAGACAAAAAATCAGCTACATAGCGATCTCCTAATTCTTTATTTCCTTTTAAGATGGCAACCTTTCGTTTTTTGGGGTTAACCAATTTGTTAAAACCATCAGCAAAAGCATACTCTAGGTTTTGTATAGAATTATTTACACGTTCTTGCGTTGTGGTTCCTAATTGGTTTTTCAGCAATGGGATGGCAACACTTTTTTCATTGTAATACGCCAAGGCCCAAGGGAAAACGGTTTCGGTACTTACTTTTCCGTTTTCGCGTACTTCCACTTGAGCTCCCATCATCTCGCGCTTAGCAAATTCTTGTTGCAAAGACTGTGGATCATCAACTTCTAATGGATTGATAAATTCAAACTTAATATTTGGGTTATAGGCAGAAAACTCTTCTAATAACTGTTTGGTTTCAGCTTGCAAACGGTTGAATTCTGCAGGGAAATTACCTTCTAAAAAAACATCAATTACAATAGGTGATTTTGCAGTCGCGATGGTTTTTTTAGCAGCTTCAGAAAGCGTGTATCGCTTATCCTGAGTAAGATCAAAACGTTTATAAACGTACGACGAAACTACATTTACAACGATAAATGCAAATAGCGCTACAACGATATATTGAATGGCCTTTTTATTCATATCAATTACGTTTCTTTAACTTTAATATTGTAAATGATATAAAAAGGGCCGAAATACTTAAAAAATAAATGATATCCCGTGTATCGAGTACGCCACGAGCCACGCTGTCAAAATGAGCTTTCATCCCTAAGGTTTCAATTGGGAAATCGATACCTAAGTTGGTAATCCCTTCAAAGCCATAATACAATGCAAAACATAAAAAAACTGAAATAATAAACGCTACAATCTGGTTTTGCGAAAGCGTAGAAGAGAACACGCCAATTGCAGTATAAGCGAGTACTAAAAAGAGCAAACCAATATAGGAGCCTAACGTACTACCTACATCCCAATTACCGGCTGGATTTCCTAATTGTGAAATTGTAATAATATAGAGTAAAGTTGGTAGCAGCGCTACAGTGATAAGAATAACAGCTCCAAAATACTTGCCTAATACAATGTTTTTTAATGAAATAGGCTTTGTCAATAATAATTCTAACGTGCCCATTTTTATCTCATCGCTAAAACTCCGCATCGTTACTGCAGGAATAAGAAATAAGAGTACCCAAGGTGCTAATTGAAAGTAAGATGATAAATCGGCAAAACCGGCATCGAGTATATTATAATCTCCAGTAAAAACCCAAAGAAACAAACCGTTAATTAGCAGAAATATTACAATAACTAAGTATCCAATCGGGGTAGCGAAGAAAGCTGTTATTTCACGTTTTATTAATGCGGTCATTTATTTATTTTTCATTATCGGGGCTTCGATACTATTCCGAAGCGCTTTGCTTTCGGAATCACTCAGCCTCCTTTTGTTCGTTATAAATTAGTTTTCACAGGTGTCTGAGTGTCCCGACGCAAGGAGGAATGTATAAGGCACAGCGTCAATCCAAACTATACAACGTATCCACACTCCAAGCTGCAGCTTTTGCTTTAAATTTTGGTTTTGTTTCTGCCCAAACGCCTTTAAATAAATCGCTGTGACGATAGGCTTCTAAATCTTCTTCTTTCTTCCAACGGCTGTAGGTGAAAAAGATTGTTTCATTATGTTTATCACGATACAACTCTAAAAACTCACAACCGGGGAAGGTTCTTATTTTATCTTTTATGGTTTCAAAATTAGCAAGAAAAGCAGGGATTTCCTCTTCTTTAAACTCCATTTTTACAATTCTTGTGAACATGATATTCTTTTACTTAATTTGAGAAAACTTTCTTGTAATTAAGGTTACTGAGCGGAGCCGAAGTACCTTTTTTACATTTTTAGTTAACATACAACTTTTATTACTTTTCAATTAAAATTTATAGATATCGTATCCCAATATTCTAAACCAAATAGGGTAGAGGCACTACCTACAGTACTTGGGTTACTTTTATAGATTGCCAACTCTAAATATTTTGATGAATTCCAAAGAGCTAATTTTTTTCCATCTTCCTCTCGTTTATCTGCAGGGACATCAAAATTAATGGCATCACTATAGTTTGTAAATATACTTTCGAAAGTGGCTCGTCGTGCTTGAATAGTAAATTTACGCCCTTTACCCACTTCTTCAAAAAAGGATTTTGTGATGTTACTTACTACATTTCCGTAGTTATCAATATATATAACGTTTCCTACAATTTGGTTATTTTCACTGTTTACAACGGGTTGAAGACCTCTAATTTCTTTTATTTCAGCAATTGACTTGCCAATAACATCTAATGTTCCGCCTCGGGCTATGTGACAAGCAACTTTTACAAAGACATCTAAAACGGGAAAATTAGTTTCTATGCGGTCGTGAATATTAATTTCAACGATTTTTTCAGGTTTAATTTCTGAAGCTAACATGGAAATAATTCCATTATTAGCACAAATAAAATAATGACCGTCTAAATAAACAGCGATATGTTTATTTTCAGGGTTTAATTCTGAATCTATTCCTATTAAATGTATAGTGTCTTTCGGGAAACTACGATATGCGTTTTGAATTATATAAGCAGCTTCCGTAATATGGAAAGGAGAGATAGAATGCGAGATATCAACAATTCTCACATCAGGTAATTCACTATAAATAGCACCTTTTACTGCTCCTGCAAAGTGATCTTTCTCTCCAAAATCAGTAGTAAGGGTAATGATGGGCATTGTCGATTGTTGATATTTTGTTAAAACAAGTACTACAAAAATAAGGTACTTTTGTTATAGGAAAAACTATATTTACACTTAGTATAAAATCTTATAAACATTCTGCTTTTGAACGAACTTATAATTGAATTGACCGAAGTAAGTCCACGTGAATTTTTTGGGCTTCAAAATGCAAATATTGATCTACTTAAAAAGTTTTTTCCGAAACTTAAAATTGTTGCTCGCGGAAGCAAAATTAAAGCTTATGGCGATGAGGAAGTTCTTGAAGAATTTGACAAACGGATGAACATGTTGTTAGAGCATTTTGGTAAATACAATAAAATTGACGAAAATGTAATTGAGCGTGTATTGCAAAGTGAAAGTAGAGATGATTATGAAACTCCTGTTAGCGCTGGTGAAGTTTTAGTTCATGGTGTTAGTGGAAAGTTAATAAAAGCCCAAACGGCCAATCAGCGTAAATTGGTAGAATTGATGGGTAAAAACGATATGGTCTTTGCTGTAGGGCCTGCCGGAACAGGTAAAACGTACACTGGGGTTGCTTTAGCAGTAAAAGCCTTAAAAGAAAAGCAGGTAAAACGTATTATATTAACCCGACCCGCTGTAGAAGCCGGAGAAAATTTAGGTTTTTTACCAGGAGATCTAAAGGAAAAGTTAGACCCGTATATGCAACCGCTCTATGATGCGTTACGTGATATGATTCCGCATGAAAAACTAGAATCACATATAGAAAAAGGAGTCATTCAAATTGCACCTATGGCATTTATGCGTGGGCGAACATTAGACAACGCTTTTGTTATTCTAGATGAAGCCCAGAATACCACTCATGCACAAATGAAAATGTTCCTTACCCGAATGGGGAAAAGCGCTAAGTTTATGATTACCGGGGATCCCGGACAAATAGATTTACCGAGAAGGGTTATCTCAGGGCTAAAAGAAGCCTTATTGGTTTTAAAAGATGTTAAAGGTGTTGGTGTTATTCATTTAGATGATAAAGATGTAATACGACACAGACTTGTTAAAAAAGTAATCGCAGCTTATAAATCCATTGAAAACGTTGACTAATTAATTATTTACCGAATAAAGAAAATATTATAATGAATACCCTAACTTCTACTAATTTTAATTTTCCTGGTCAAAAAAACGTATATCATGGTAAAGTACGCGAAGTCTATACCTTAGAGAATGACACGTTGGTTATGATTGCAACCGATAGGTTAAGCGCTTTCGATGTGGTCATGCCCAAAGGGATTCCATATAAAGGACAGATATTAAACCAGATTGCTACTAAAATGATGCGTGAGACGGAAGATCTCGTACCAAATTGGTTAATCGCTACGCCAGATCCAAACGTTGCAGTAGGGGAAGCTTGCGAGCCTTACAAAGTCGAAATGGTTATTCGAGGGTATTTAAGTGGGCACGCAGCTCGTGAATATAAGTCTGGAAAAAGAATGCTTTGTGGTATGCCAATGCCTGAAGGAATGAAAGAAAACGATAAATTTCCTAAGCCAATTATTACACCTGCAACAAAAGCCGAAGCGGGTGATCATGACGAAGATATTTCTAAAGAAGAAATTTTAAATCGTAACATCGTTTCAGAAAAAGACTATCTTCAGTTAGAAGATTATACTCGAAAGCTTTTCCAAAGAGGAACCGAAATAGCAGCCAAACGCGGATTGATTTTAGTAGATACTAAATATGAATTCGGAAAAACGAAAGATGGAAAAATTGTGCTTATTGATGAAATCCACACGCCAGACTCTTCTCGATACTTCTACGCAGAAGGCTATCAACAACGTCAAGACAACAACGAGCCTCAAAAACAATTGTCTAAAGAGTTTGTAAGACAATGGCTTATTGAAAATGGTTTTCAAGGTCTCGAAGGACAGCAAGTCCCTGAAATGAGTGATGAATATATCAAAACAGTTTCAGAAAGATATATAGAATTATATGAGAATATTACGGGTGAGTCTTTTGTAAAAGCTGATGTTTCAAATATTCAAAAAAGAATAGAACAAAACACTGCAAAATATCTTCAAAACCAACAGTGATTTAAAATTAAATTATAATTGTATTTTATTAAATTTTAATAAAAAGATGGCAAGAGTATTGTTTCTTGTCGAAAGAAATTATTAAATTTTATCATTTCTTTAACAAACCATGATTGTTTTTTCTACGTAGATTAAGTGTAAATGTTTCCGTCTCCCCAGGGAACGTAAGTCTAATTAATCAAAAAACACTTTATGGAAAAAACAACTACCCGAAACTTTTTTTTATTAGTTTCTATTTTGTTAATGACATCATTGTCTTATGGACAATATGTTGTCATGAACAGCAACGATGCAGGACCAGGCTCTTTAAGGCAGGCTGTTATCGATGCTAATGCAGCAGCTGGTTCTAACACGATCACGTTTGATGCAGACTACACGATCAATCTTACTACAGGACAAATAGTAATTAACGATGACCTTACCATTACAGGTACAGGTATCGGAAATACTGTTATAGATGGTACAGGTAATGGTACAGCTCGACTTATCGGAGCTACCAATATTACAGATTTAACTATTGAAGGAATAACATTTCAAAATACAACGGCTACAGCTCCCGGTGCTGCATTAGGAGTCCAAAATGTTGTGAATGCAAACGTTATAGACTCTGAATTCAATAACAATGCAACAAATGCCGCTAACGGAGGGGGAGCAATTGGATCAACGGAGTCTAACCTTTCGGTTTCTGGAAGTTTTTTCGACGGAAACACAGCTATTAACGCAGCTTCAAGTAGTGGAGGTGCCATTGGTCAAGATACTAGCGGAACGCTGACTGTTATGAATTCTGAATTTACAAACAATACAGCAAATCGCGCAGGTGGAGCAATTGAAGTGAATTCTCTAGACCTTATTACAATAACGGATTCAAATTTTGACGGAAATACAGCTGCAGGTCCTCCCGGAAACGGAGGATCTTTGCATATAACAGGGAGTGCAGATGCTACTATATCTGGTTCAACCTTTACTAATAACGTAGCTGCTCTAGAAGGAGGAGCTTTATGGAATGGGCTAGGAACGATGACAGTTTCTAACTCTACCATAGATGCCAATGAAGCACAAGGTGCTGCTGCCGATGATGGTGGTGGAGGTATCTTTAATAATGGTGGAACACTTTTAGTGAATGCCCAAACAACCATAACAAATAATATAGCTTCTGGAGCTTCAGGTTCTGGTGGTGGTATTTTTAGTACAGCTGGAACAGTTGAAATTACTGATCCTGGTACAGCAGTAAATTTAAATAGAGCCAACCGCGCAGGTGGTGGTATTGAAATAGTAGATGGATCGCTTACGCTTACCGACGTATCGTTAAATCAGAATAATGCAGGAGTTGCACCAGCAATTGCTGCGCCTGGTAATGGAGGTGGTATTCACGTATCTAATGTAGCGACCGTTATTATAAACGGTGGTAATATTCAAGCTAATGTTGCTGCAAACCAAGGTGGTGGACTTTGGAATCAAGCTGGAAGCACCATGACAGTTACAAATGCGCCCACACCAAACTTTAGTGATAACATTGCTAGTGGTGATGGTGGTGGAGCTATATACAATAATGGTGGTACATTAGAAGTGCAGCCAGGAAATGTATTGAGCAACAATATTGCCGATGGCCCTTCAGGTTCAGGTGGAGCAATCTTAAATGCTACTCCGGGAACATTCACTATTGACGATGTAACGTTTACTGGAAACACAGCAAACCGTGCAGGTGGTGCAATTGAAATTGCATCAGCTGGAGGAGAAACATATACTTTTTCAGGAGTTACTTTAGATGGCAACTTTATATCGACACCCGCACCAGGAAATGGTGGTGGTTTACATATAAGTGGACCGGGTGATGTGACTTTCACTAATAGTACAATTCAAAATAATACAGCCGTAGAAGGTGGTGGACTATGGAATGGCGCTGGAACGATGACTGTAACAGATACCCAAATTTCAAACAATGAAGCTACAGGCGACCTTGCCGAACAAGGTGGTGGTGGTATTTATAATGAAATGGGAACATTGATTGTAAATGGTACTTCAACTATAGATGGTAATTCAGCAACCGGAACAGCAGGTTCAGGTGGTGGAATCTTAACCAATATAGGATCATTAAATGTAGATAACCTTACAATATCTGGAAATACAGCTGTTAGAGCTGGTGGTGGTATTGAAGTACGATCTAATGCGGGAGATTTATTTGAATTTAACAATGTTACATTCAATAATAATACCGCAACAGGGGCTACCGCTCCTGGAAACGGTGGTGCTTACCACATTAGTGGAGGCGGAGATTCAACGTTTACTGATTGTTTAGTTCAAAATAACACTGCTGTTGAAGGTGGTGGTCTTTGGAATGGAACAGGAACCATGACCTTAGCGGGCTCCAATACAATAAGCAATAACACTGCAACAGGTGATGCCCCTGAACAAGGTGGTGGAGGTATATACAATGATGGTGGTACTTTAGATGCACAAGGTGGTTTATTTAGTGGATTTGCTGATATTTTCGGAAATATGGCAACTGGAACATCAGGTTCTGGTGGCGCTATTTTAAGTACCGGAGGAACTGTAGAAATAGCGGGAGCTTTCATAACAAGTAATGGAGCTAATCGCGCAGGTGGTGCTATTGAAATAATAGATGGTGTTGCAAATATTATTAACACCAATCTTAGTAGTAATGACGTAAACGGAACAGCCGGAACACCGAATCCAGGTAATGGAGGAGGAGTTCACGTAACTGGAAACGGAGCAACCATATCTTTTAGTGGTATTGCATTAGCAAATACAGCTGCCAGTGAAGGTGGTGCATTATGGAATAATGGAGGTACTATGAATGTTTTAACCCCTGCTTTTGGTGGTTTATTTACAGATACTTTTATTGATGGAAACACAGCTTTTGGAGCTGATGCTACCAACGGTGGTGGTGGAATCTTTAACAATGGAGGTACTTTAACCGTTGCAAGCGGTACAAATATAGTGAACAACATTGCTGACGGAGCTTCAGGTTCTGGTGGTGGTATTTTTAGTACTGCAGGTGACTTAACCCTTACTGAAGTAATTATAACCGACAACCGAGCAAATAGAGCTGGTGGTGGTATCGAATTGATTGACGGTTCACTTACAGTCTCTAATTCTACATTAAATAATAATAATGCAGGTGTTTCCCCCGCAACAGCCGCTCCAGGTAATGGAGGTGCTTTGCATATAAGTGGAGCTGCAAATGCTACCATTACAGGTGGAACAGTTGATAGTAATGTTGCTGCTGCCGAAGGTGGTGGTCTTTGGAACGGAACAGGAACCATGACTATTGATGGAACTCCTATTACAAATAACACTGCTTCAGGAGATGATGCTACCAATGGTGGTGGTGGAGTCTTTAACAATGGAGGAACGCTAGACGTTTTAGCCGGTACAGAAATAACAAATAATATCGCTGACGGAGCCTCAGGTTCTGGAGGTGGTGTTTTTAGTACCGCTGGAGATGTAACACTTACCGAAGTAATTATAACCGACAACCAAGCTAACAGAGCTGGTGGTGGTATTGAATTGATTGACGGTTCAGTAACGCTTACAAATGTTACATTAGATACCAATAACGCAGGAGTTGCTCCCGCAACAGCCGCACCAGGTAATGGTGGTGGACTGCACATAAGTGGAGCTGCGAACGCAACGCTAACCGGAGGTACAGTAGACAGTAATGTTGCTGCATTAGAAGGTGGTGGACTATGGAATGGAACAGGAACAATGACAGTTGATGGAACACCTATAACAAATAATATAGCTAGTGGAGCTACTGCCGATGACGGTGGTGGAGGTATCTTTAATAATGGAGGTACATTAGATGTATTAGCCGGAACTAATATCACTAACAACTTGGCAAATGGAACGTCAGGTTCTGGTGGTGGTATTTTTAGTACTGGAGGAACAGTAACCGTAACTGGTGCTATAATTTCACAAAATAGTGCTAACCGTGCTGGTGGTGGTATGGAAGTTATTGAAGGTTCAGTAACTTTAACTAATACTGCACTTAGCATTAATGATGTTAATGGAACTGCAGGAACACCTAATCCGGGTAACGGAGGAGGAATGCACGTAAGTGGTGCCGCAACAGTTTCCATAACAGGTGGTACGGTTTCAGCAAACGAAGCTGCCAGTGAAGGTGGTGGACTTTGGAATCAGGCCGGAGCTACAATGACTGTTACCGATGCGATGGTAAATATAAATACCGCAGCTGGTAACGATGCCGATAACGGTGGAGGAGGAATCTTCAATAATGGAGGTAACTTAGGAATTGTAAATTCTACCGTTCAAAGTAATACCGCTACAGGAACATCAGGTTCTGGTGGTGGTGTATTGACAACTGCTGGTGATGTAACTGTTATAGGCGGAAGTATAGACAACAATTCTGCCAACCGAGCAGGTGGTGGTATTGAAGTAATTGACGGAATGCTTTCTATGGCAAATACGTCATTGAACTCTAACGGAGTAAATGGTTCTTCTGGAGCTCCTAATCCAGGAAATGGTGGTGGAATGCACGTAAGTGGTGTTGCCAATGTTTCCATGTTTGGAGGTACGGTTTCCCTTAACGATGCCGCCGCCGAAGGTGGTGGTCTTTGGAACCAAGCTGGAAGTACTATGGAAATAGATAACACCACAATAGACAGTAATACTGCAAGTGGTAACGATCCTGACCAAGGTGGAGGAGGAATCTTCAACAACGGCGGAACATTGATGGTACAGAATTCTTCTGAAATAACAAATAACGTTGCCGATGGAACTGCAGGTTCTGGTGGTGGAATTCAAAATGTTGCTGGAGGATCTGTAACCGTGAATAACACGATAATTTCGAATAATTCAGCAAACAGAGCCGGTGGTGGTATTGAAGATAATTCTTCAGTAACTGCCGGAAGCATAACGCTGTTTAATGTGAATTTAGATAATAATGAAGTAGGAAGCGCACCGGGTAATGGTGGCGGACTACATATAACAGGTCCTGGTACCGCTATGATAACCAACGGAACAGTGAATGGAAACGTTGCAACTGCCGAAGGTGGTGGTCTTTGGAATGGATCTGGAGAAATGACAGTTGATGGAACAACCGTTGACGCTAATACAGCCAGTGGGGCCGATGCCGATCAAGGTGGTGGTGGAATTTTCAATGAAGGAGGAACACTATCCGTATTGAATGCAACTGTAAGCAACAATGTTGCTGACGGAGCATCTGGATCTGGTGGAGGAATATTGAACAACCAAGGTACCTTAACTGTTACCGATTCTGAATTGAGTGGAAACACTTCAATGAGAGCTGGCGGAGCGATTGAAGATAATTCAGTTGCCGGAAAATTATTGACGTTGACAAATGTTGACTTAATGAACAACGCAACTGCATCTGCTCCGGGTAATGGTGGTGGATTGCACATAACTGGTCCCGGAGACTCAAACATTACAGGCGGAACAGCAAGTGGAAACACTGCTTCTGCTGAAGGTGGAGCGTACTGGAACGGATCTGGAGTTATGACAATCGACGGAACAACTGTTGACGCAAACACAGCTAGCGGAGCCGACGCCGATCAAGGTGGTGGTGGAATCTTCAATGAAGGAGGAACACTTTCTGTACTGAATGCAACTGTAAGTAACAATATTGCTGATGGAGCATCAGGATCTGGTGGAGGAATCTTGAACAATCAAGGAACACTTACCGTAACCGATTCTGAATTGAGTGGAAACACTTCAATGAGAGCTGGTGGTGCAATTGAAGAAAATTCAGTTGCTGAAAATGTATTGACGCTTGAAAATGTTGACTTAATGAACAATAGCACTGCATCTGCTCCGGGTAATGGTGGTGGATTGCACATAACTGGTCCTGGAGACTCAAACATTACAGGCGGAACTGCAAGTGGAAACACGGCATCTGCTGAAGGTGGGGCGTACTGGAACGGAGCTGGAGTTATGACAATCGACGGAACAACTGTCGACGCAAACACAGCCAGTGGAGCCGACGCCGATCAAGGTGGTGGTGGAATCTTCAACGAAGGAGGAACACTTTCTGTACTGAATGCAACAATCAGCAACAATGTTGTTGACGGCGCATCAGGTTCTGGTGGTGGAATCTTGAACAATCAAGGTTCATTAACCGTAACCGATTCTGAATTGAGTGGAAACACTTCAATGAGAGCTGGTGGAGCGATTGAAGATAATTCAGTTGCTGGAAATGTCTTGACACTGGAGAATGTTAACTTAATGAACAACGCTACTGCATCTGCACCGGGTAACGGTGGTGGACTGCATATAACTGGAGAAGGAGATGCTAACATCACAGGTGGAACAGCGAGTGGAAACACAGCTTCTGCTGAAGGTGGAGCACTTTGGAACAGTGTAGGTGTTATGACAATCGATGGAATGACAATCGACGGAAACACCGCAGAAGGAGCCGATGCCGATACTGGTGGTGGAGGTGTCTTCAATAATGGAGGTACACTAAACATTGTTAACGGTACAGCGATTACTAATAATATGGCTACAGGAGCTTCAGGCTCTGGTGGTGGATTATTGAGTACAGCTGGTGATGTTACAATTACTGATGCTACGTTAGATTCCAATGCTGCGAATAGAGCAGGTGGAGCTATCGAATTGATTGATGGTAACTTAATATTTACTACTTCTGAAATGACAAACAACGATGTAAATGGAACAGCAGGAACAGCAGCACCGGGTAACGGTGGTGGTCTGCACGTAACGGGAAACAGCGGATTGATTACAATTTCAGAAAGTATTGTGTCAGGTAATGAAGCTGCTCAAGAAGGTGGTGGATTATGGAACCAAAGTGGAACGATGATGGTTGTTGAAACTACTACAATCGATTCAAACAGTTCTTTTGGAACCGCTGCCGATGATGGTGGAGCTGGTATCTTCAACAATGGAGGTATATTAGAAGTTAATACATCCACAGTATCGAATAATATTGCTTCTGGAGCGACAAGTTCTGGTGGTGGTATTCATAATGCCGATGGAGGTGATGTAACTGTAATGGTAAGTACTATTTCAGGAAATACAGCCAACGGTTCTGGTGGTGGAATTCACAACAACGGAAATAGTTTTGATATCAATGCGGTTACGATAGCGATGAATGAAGCATTAGCTAATGGAGGCGGTATTAATAGTTTGACAACTACATCACTTAAAAATACATTGGTTGCTTTTAATAGTGGAGCAAATGGTCAAGATGTTTCAGGAGTTTTTGCTTCTAATGATTATAATTTGATTGGGACAGACGACGAAAGTGCGTTCCCTGAACAAGCGAATGATATTGAAGAAGTAGATCCATTGGTTGGCCCATTGCAAAACAATGGTGGATTAACCAATACACATCAACTGTTAGAAGGTTCGCTTGCATACAACGCAGGGGATCCAGCTGATCAGTTTAATGATCAAATAGATCAAGCTGTATTTGAAGGTATTCGTGATATTGGTGCATATGAAGCACAGGAAATTTTACTTTCCATCGAGGATATTACGCAATCAGGTAACGGAATTGTTATTTACCCGAACCCTTCAAGAGGAATGGCAACAGTAGAAATTCCAGAAACCTTTGGTACAGCTATTCAAATTACGATAGTTGAATTAGGTTCTGGTAAGATTGTAAATAATCTTAACACGTCTTTCGGGGCAACAGAGCTTAACTTTAATGCAATGGCTAACGGCGTGTATATAATTAATGTAACTTCAGAAGAAGGGACATCAACACACCGATTGATATTGGCTAAATAAATTTCAATTTAGTTTTGTGTGAAAAACCTCTTTCATTTAGTTGAAAGGGGTTTTTCTTTTTTGAAGCTGAAACTATGCACATACCCAAAACTCAATTCAGTAAAATCTGCCTGCCCTAAGTTGGAATTAATGCTCGCCCCTATAAAAAAGTTATTTTTAGGTGCCTTTCGGGTACCGATGAGGTAATATTTTAAACCTAAGCGTGAAGAGATTAATTTTTTGAGTTTAAATTTCGTGCCAAATTCGCCCAAAACAATAACGCTATTTTCAGGTATTTCACGAGGTACCACATCCCAACCTTGATTGATGCGCCAATCTATATTGTATGCAGGTTTATGTAGGTTAAAACCTATTTGCAAATTTATTCCGAAGTGATTTAGCAACACTTCCCCATTAATAAATACGCCTATATTGCTGGCACTCCAAGTAGCGTTTTCTTTAAAAGAATCAAACTCCCGTCCATCTTGCACTAAAGATTCATTATTTGTTATATAATCGTAGTAATGTCTGTAAAAACGATAATATGCGCCAATACCAACCTTATAGGTATTATTAAAAACCTTTCCATATTCGCCAGATACAACATATACGCCTTTTTTATCATTAAAAGGTTTTGCTAAAACTTGTAAGCCATAACCCGAACGCAAAGCGAGATAACTATATCTGCTTGTAGAAAAAACAGGTTTCTTTTCTTCGGAATAAAAAGTAGGTTCAGCATTGTTTTTTATATCTGCTGAAACACCTACTAAAAAAGAGTTGAACCCTTGGTTAGGTAAACGTGTATGTCCGTTAGAATGATGCGAATAGCCAATACCTGCGCGCCAATTTATTTTTTTGGTTGAAAAGACTTTATAATGACTAAATAGTTTGAACGACCAGGTAAAATCAGTTGTAACTGCCTCATTGTTCGGGTTGGTAATAGGATCGTACTTTTCTGTAAAATAAGAAGCACCTGTCCCTACTTGTATCGTAAGACTCTTACTTCTAAAAGCATTAAACTCAATAAATGGCAGTACAGAAATGGCACTACCTAAGTTTTCGGTATTTCCAAAATCGGTATACCCTACACTTATTCCTGTTCTAGGGCCTTTAAGGCGTTGTGCCCATTCTTGAGGATTGTTGTCGTGTTCCCAGCCAAAAGATATTATTGCTTGAGTTTGTAAACCGTGATCTGGAAAATAACTATTAGCATCTGCAGTAATGCCTAGTAAAATTTCAGGACTAACGATAAAATTTGATGTAGGATTGTCACTATCTGTTTGTTGTGCAAACAAATAACTTGAAATCAATAAGAATGTGGCTAGTGTAGTTTTTTTCATAAAGAACAACAAGAAACAATAATAATGTTACTTTTAAAAATTCACAAGTATTTTTAATTAGTATTCTCTTTATCTTCAAACTATTGAAAAAAATAGACTCATTTATTTCTGAAATTGCTTCTCTTGCTTGGGGACTTCCTTTATTAATACTGCTCATTGGGGGCGGATTGTATTTGTTAATACGTATCCGGTTTTTACCCTTTCGGTATTTTGGTCACGCCATAGCCGTTTTACGAGGAAAATATGATAATGAATCTGATAGTGGTGAAATCTCTCACTTTCAAGCCTTAACAACAGCACTTTCAGCGACAGTAGGGATGGGGAATATAGCTGGTGTAGCGGTAGCCATAGCCTTGGGAGGACCGGGAGCGGTCTTTTGGATGTGGGTGAGTGCAGTTATTGGTATGTCCACCAAGTTTTTTACAGCAACACTTGCTATTCTGTATAGAGGAAAAGATAGTGAAGGCAAAGTTCAAGGCGGTCCCATGTATTTTATCATAGAAGGTTTGGGCAAAAAATGGAAACCATTGGCAGTTGTATTTAGTATTGCAGGATTGGTAGGAGCCCTACCCGTTTTTAACGTAAACCAGCTAACACAGGCTATTAATGATATTTTACTGAAACCTGCCGGATTATACTACGGATTTTCAAGTGACTTGATTATTGGGGTTGTGTTAGTCTTAATTACCTCAATAGTTATATTGGGCGGACTTTCTCGAATAAGCAAAACCGCATCAAAACTGGTACCTGCTATGGTATTTTTCTATTTAATAATGGTTTTAATCATTTTGGTTGTACACATTGATGTACTTCCTTATTATTTCAAATTAATTTTTACCGATGCTTTTTCTGCTTCATTTTATAAAGGAGACGCTTTCTTAGGAGGAATTGTTGGTGGAATTATATTATTAGGTATTCGTCGAGGTGCCTTTTCCAATGAAGCGGGGATTGGTACAGCACCTATGGCTCATGGAGCTGCAAAAACCAACGAGCCTATTCGGGAAGGGTTAGTTGCGATGTTAGGTCCGGCTATTGACACCCTAATTGTCTGTACTTTAACGGCATTAACCATTTTGGTAACCGGTGTTTGGCAAAGTAGTGATGCTAACGGAGTAAGTTTAACAGCAACTGCATTTGCAGACGGGATTCCTAACTTTGGCAAATATGCATTATTGCTCTGTATTGCTGTTTTTAGCATATCATCTTTGTTTTCATATTCATATTACGGAACCAAGTGTATGTCTTTTTTGTTTGGTGCTAAGTACAAGGAATACTACAATTACATTTATATAATCAGTATTATCATGGGGGCCACAACATCGTTGAGTATGATGATTAATTTAATTGACACTTTTTTTGCGTTAATGGCTGTACCTACCATGACCGCAACAATTTTATTAGCATCACGTGTAATTAAAGAAGCAAAAAAATACTTTAAGAGTTTAAAACTTAAGTAGGAGAGCAGTTCAGGTTATTCTTCTATTTCCTTTAAAAAAGTGTTTAGTTTTTTAGTCAATTTTTCTGCTCCCTTTGGGTTCAGGTGGTTTTCATTTCTGAAATCTTCAACTTTGAAATCAGGATCTTTTTCAGCATTCAGAAAATAGATGTTTTTATATTTTCTACCTATAAGATTAAGAATACTGTCCCTTCTTCTTAAAACGTTTGGATTACGTTGTTGATTATAATTAGAAAATGTAGGCGGGCTTAAAATAACTACTTTTGAGTTTCTATTTAAACAATATTCAATCATTTTATAAAAGTACTCACTATTATAAGCAAGAACCTTAACATCTTCTCTTTTATATATTTTTACAGGCTTTGTTATAATAGCGTTACTGTCATACTGTAGCTTTTTGAACTTTCCTTCGTAATGGTTTAGATCAAACCCGTATCTATTATACACATCGGGTATGGTATCCTTTAAATAATGAGTTATAAGCATTTCTGAAAATAGTCCCGGGTGCGACTTAAAAAGAAGACTATCAATTGGGGTTACAGAGCGTTCAAAAGTGTTTATATGGTAATATTTAAGGAAGAGACTATTTTTCCAGAAATACTTTGATCTGTGTGGAATTTCAAAATGACCATAGGAAGCTTCGAAAACAACAGTTTTTAAATTTGGAAAACGATCTATAGCACCTTTTAAAATTATAAAGTCTGTATTGTGATGTTGTCCTCGTGAGCTTAAATTTATAGATGGTTTATTTAAAAATGCAGGATTAATACCGCTTTGAATTTGTGAAGATCCAAAAACGATTGTTTCAACGGAGGAACCTTCATTATTCATGTAATCTCTTATTATAGAAAAATTATTCGGAATCTTAGTAACGGCTAATTCAATAATACCATAAGCCACTATTACTGGTATAAAAAAGACACAGCATAGCATTAAAAACCTAAGCTGGTTTTTTTTAAAATTGAAAATAGATGAATTCTTCTTTGGGTCCGGCATAACGTATGATGAAAAAAACAAATAAATAATATATAATCCAACGAATGGGTCTGCTATAAGTTTTTTCTAAAAATTCAAATGGATGGTTTTTGGTTCTGGTTATAACCTCCATAATGATTAATAAAGGTACAAAAAGTACCCGAAAGCCTATTTCCAACGAAAAGGGCTTACTTGGAATGAATGATAAAACCCTATGGATAATATTTAAAGCCATATCAAAATTTTCGGCCCTAAAGAAAATACAAGATGTGATAATCAAAGTAAAACTATAGATTATAGTAACTGGTAAAGGCATTCTGGTTAAAAAATAATTGATGTTATAGGTTTTGCCCTTAACAGTCATAGGTATCCGTTCAATTGAAATGGTGATGGCCTGGAATACCCCAAAAAATATAAAAGTCCAATTGGCACCGTGCCAAAGCCCAATGAGTGTCATAGTTATAAATAGAGCAATGGTTCTGGAAACATAGCTTTTTTTCCAACTTTGTATAAGTGGTGCATATACATAATCTGTAAACCATTTGGTTAGGGTTATGTGCCATCGCTGCCAAAACTCTGCCACGCTCCGTGATAGATAAGGAATGTTGAAGTTTTTGCTCAACTTGAAACCAAACAGCTTTGCTGTACCAATAGCAATGTTTGAGTAGCCGGCAAAATCACAATAAATTTGGAAGAAGAATAGGACAGAGGCATATAATAAGGACAAGCTTCCAAAACTGTTTGGTTCAGAATAAATGGCATTTACTGCCAAGGCAACGTTGTCTGCTACGACCATTTTCATAAAAAGCCCCCAAAGCATCTGCCGTAGCCCATCGACGACTAAAGATCTTTCAAAAGTTCTTTCTTTTTTAAATTGAGGAAGTAAGGATTTGGCTCTTTCAATAGGACCGGCGACCAATTGCGGGAAAAAGCTAACAAAGCATAAAAAGTTTAAAATATTATAAGTGGGTTTAATACGGTTACGGTATACATCAATACTATAGCTCATAGTTTGAAATGTATAAAAACTCAACCCTACCGGAAGGATAAAATTTAAAGTATTATAGGTGTATCCTTGTGCGCTTAGATGAAACAAATTAGCGAACCCTTCAGCAAAGAAGTTATAATACTTAAAAATAAAAAGAACTCCTAAATTCCAAAATATACTCAGGACTAAGTATATTTTTTTGGAGGCTTTGTTATTGGTTGTATGAATGGCTCTTCCAGCAAGGTAATCTACTAGAGAGCTCGCAATAATAAGCGATAAAAAACGCCAATCCCATAAGCCATAAAAAATATAGCTTGCAACAAGGAGAACTGCATTCTGAGCTTTAATACGTTTATAGCCTACAGCCCAATAAATAAGCAGGACAATGGGTAAAAATAACCCAAATGAAAATGAATTGAATAACAAAGGTTAGCTTGTTTTGATTTCAAATATAGTAAAAACAGCAAAAGAAAAAATTTTAAATAAAAAAAAGCCCAAAAATCAATTTGGGCTTACTGCATTATTTATTACGTTTATTCAAAATAACTAAATGTATCTCCATCCTTTAGGTTTAAAAGAGACTCATAAATAAGTTTAATTACATTTTCTACGTCGTCTCGATGCACCATTTCTACTGTTGTATGCATATAACGCAGAGGTAGTGATATTAAGGAGCTGGCAACACCACAGTTACTATAAGCAAAAGCATCTGTGTCGGTTCCGGTAGCCCTTGAGAGCGCTGCTCTTTGAAACGGTATCTTATTCTTTTCTGCAGTATCAGTAATTATATCTCTAAGTTTTTGCTGAACAGCAGGAGCATAGGCAACAACAGGTCCTTTGCCAATTTCAACATCGCCTTGCTTTTTTTGCTCGATCATCGGAGTGCTGGTATCGTGTGTAACATCGGTAACAATAGCAGCATTCGGTTTAATGCGTTCCGCAATCATTTGTGCACCACGTAACCCTATTTCTTCTTGTACTGAATTAGTAATGTATAGGCCAAAAGGAAGTTTCTTTTTGTTTTCATGTAATAGGCGTGCTACTTCAGCAATCATAAACCCACCCATTCTGTTATCTAATGCTCGGCAAACAAATTTGTCTTCATTAAGAATATGAAATTCATCTGGATAGGTGATAACACACCCTACATGAATGCCCATTTTTTCAACTTCTTCTTTATCTTTGCAACCTACGTCAATAAATATATTGTCAGGTTTAGGAGCAGCTTCTTTCGATTTATTTCGGGTATGGATTGCTGGCCAACCAAATACCCCCTTTTTAATCCCATCTTTGGTATGAATATTCACAATTTTTGATGGTGCTATTTGGTGATCGCTACCACCATTTCTTACTACATATAAAAGACCATTATCACTAATATAATTAACATACCAGGAAATTTCATCGGCATGCCCTTCAATAACTACCTTATATTTAGCTTCTGGATTTATAACTCCTACCGCACTTCCGTAGGTGTCTGTAATAAACTCGTCAACGTATGGTTTTAAATATTCCATCCACATTTTTTGCCCATCCCATTCATAACCGGTAGGGGCTGCATTGTTTAGATAGTTTTTTAAAAATGTTAGTGATTTTTTATTCAAGATAGATTTTGCCATAAAGAGTATATTTACTGCTGTTTAATTAATGCGATCAAAATTAATAATTAAATGCTAACTCAAACGTTACAGAATATATAATTTTGGAACAATTTTCGCTTGTTAATAGCAAAAATAACTTTGAATGAGATTGAAACAAAAAACGTTATGCATCTTATTACTCGTATTTACAGCACATGTAAGTATAGCACAAGTAATAGGCCCGGTTAATGAAAAAGAAACAGATACCACTCAAAAACTATACTATATAGTAAAAGGCGATACTATTCCTAGAGAGTTTATTAATCTGGATGAAGTCGTCTTGCTGAATAAGCTAAAGTTCAATTCAAAAAAGGACCGAAGACGCTATCTAATACTTCGCAGGAAAACCCGCAAAGTATATCCTTTTGCAAAGTTGGCTGCAGAACGCTTGACTACAATGAGCGAGCGCCTATCAGAATTCCCCGAAAAAAGGCAAAGACGAACATATACAAAACGAGTTCAAAAGTATATAGAAGAAGAGTTTTCAGAAAAATTGAAAAAACTCACCCATACCGAAGGTCAAATACTTGTTAAATTAATACACAGGCAAACCGGACATACTGCTTTTGAATTAGTAAAAGAACTTCGTACTGGCTGGCGTGCCTTTTGGTATAATACAACGGCTAGCCTTTTTGAAATATCTTTAAAAGAAGAGTACCAGCCTTTTTCCAAAAAAGAAGACTATATAATAGAGGATGTTTTAGAGCGTTCATTTCAGTCCAATATACTCGAACGACAAGCTCCGGCCTTTAAAATTGACTACTTAGACTTAACCGAACACTGGAATAATAACACAGTTGAAAATTAATTCTCTCATGGCTTGCCCATAAAAAATAGTTGACTTATCTTTGCCGTTCGCTCTTTTTGGTAGTAGGTTAATCCTTAAATTGAATAACGTGGCAGTATTCAAGCAATCCAAATCTTTTTGTTGTTTTATCTTTTTATACTTTTTAGTAAAAATTGAGACCTTAATTTAAACTTTGTAAAACACGTTAAGTTTTTCAAATTTTAAAATGCTGCAAAACAGTCTCTTAAAAAAAAGTTTAAAAAAACTTGAAAAAAGTTTTGGTGGGGTAGAAAAAAGGGTTGTATATTTGCAGCCGCTTACAACGGTAAGCAAGTTCTTAAACAGGCGAAAGGAGTAATGATTACGGTGGTTCAAGTCCACTGCGTCTAACAAAATAAGGCTTAAGATTTAAGTCGAG